>DASZLW010000358.1:0-5166 GCA_035552175.1 Gaiellaceae bacterium
GGTGCAGTTCGTCGTGTGGAGCTTCGGCAGGCGCGCGACGAGCGCCTTGTCGGCCGCCGGGAGGTTCTTCGCCTTGTAGAGCCCGTAGCCGTTCGGCATCACGACGAGCAGCTCGCCGCGCCAGTAGTAGTAGAGCTCCTCCCCGAGGAACTTCGAGTACCGCGTGGGATCGCGGAAGAGAACGGTGACGGAGCCCAGGTCGTACCGCGTGCAGATCGAGGCCACGCGGAGGTTGAAGCCCTGCTTCTTCGCGCTCGCGAGCAGTGCGGTCAGGTCCTTCGTCGTCGAGGCCGGAACGTTGTCGTAGCTCGAGACGAAGCTCGTCTGCTCGAGCAGGTAGTCGCTCGCCGGATCGCCGTCGGCGAGGGCGACCGGTACGACGACGAGTGCGATCACCGCGAGGGCGGCAGCGAGCCTAGACCGCATGCTGCACCAGGAGGACGGCGACGATCGCTGCGGCGGCGCCCGCCGCGAGGGCGGCGGTTGCCGCGAGGAGGCGGAGTCCGGCGAAGCTCCTCATCCGGAGGTCCGATCGACGACGACGGCGCTGAAGGTCTGGCCGCCCTTCGGGGTGATGCTGAAGGAGAGGCTCCAGTGACCAACCATCACGAGCGCCGGAGCCGGGCGCGAGTAGACGCCGGGGCTCCTCTCCGTCAGCGAGTACTCCTGGTTCCCCATCTGCATGTCGAGCATCTCGAACGTCAGTGTGACCTGCGCTCCCGTCACCGGCTTCCCGCCCTTCGTCAGATCGAGTGCGAACTGGTTCGGAGCGGCGGCCTTGTTCGGGCTAACGAGCACCTTCAGCGTGTAGCCCGCCTGGTGGACGGTACTGGCGACGCGGCCCGGGCCGACGCGCGCGAGCGCCTGGCTCTCCGACGCGAGCGCAGGCGGCGGCGGCGCGAGGCTCGAGAGGAGCGCGGCGGCGAAGATCGCGCCGACCACGATCAGGGCCTCGCCCCTCACGGCCCAGGCGAGATTCCGCGCAGCGCGCTGGGCCGTGCCGGCGACCGCGAGCCTCGGCTTGTTGCGCAGGAGATTGAAGGCGCCGAGCCCTGCCGCGGCCAGGAGGAGGCCCGACTTGACCAGGATCACCTGACCGTACGAGGTCTGCCAGAGGGCCTGGAGAAGCGGCATGTGGAGGATCGTCGCCCCGACGCCGCTTGCGAGCAGCAGGAGCACCGACCAGAACCCGGCGTTCGAGAAGCGCGGGGCCGTGACGCTCAGCGCGGGCACCCTCTGCGCTGCGGGAGCGGCCCGCCAGAGCACGAGCAGGCCGACGAGGCCGCCGATCCAGATCGAGCCGGAAAGGAGGTGCAGCCAGTCGAGCCCGAGCGCGATCCCGCGCGGAGAGGTCTGCGCGGCGTGCCCGGAGGCGCCCGGGATGATCAGCACCGCGGCAGCCGCACCGAGGGCGCCGATTCCCGCCAGGAGCTCGGCGACGGAGCGTCGCTCGCGATGCGGCCTGTCGACCCAGAGCGCGACCCAGGCGGCGGCGGCGAAGAGCGCGAAGCAGATCTCGAGGTCGACGTAGCCGCGGCCGAAGGCGGATGTGCGCCAGAGCGGGACGAGGTCGCCGAAGTCCCAGAACGACCGGAGCGAGAACCCTGCGGTCGCGAGCTCGATGTACACCGGGATCGCGAGGAGGCCCAGCAGCGAGGTGGTCACGAACGCGATCGTCAGGGGTCTCAGGCTCGCCCCTTCGACACGCCGCACGACCGGGCGCGCCAGCCAGAGCCTCAGCGAGAGAAGGCCGATCGAGGTCATCACGGTGAGGAACATCGCCCAGCGCGCGAACACGAGCGGTGTCGAGGTGGCGGTCTGCGCGATGTGCGGGATCACGAACTGCGGCGCGGGGCCCGGGTTCGGCCCCACCGCGAAGGTGAACGCGCCCTGCACCGGGTGGCCGTCGACCGAGATCGCGCGCCAGTAGACGAGGTACCAGCCCTCCGGCACGTGCTTCAGGGGGACGATCAGCGTGTCGGGGTTCGCCGGCGAGCGGTGAACCGTCCCGTCTGTCTCGGAGTGGGCGGCGGCGTCGGTCACCGAGATGATCGCGAACCGTGGCTCGACCGCCTCGTCGAAGGTCAGCTCGACATCGGGCGGCGCCTTGTCGAGGACGCCGCTTGCCGACGGGAACGTCTTCGTCAGGTACGCGTGCGCAGACGCCGCGGCGGGGAGGGCGAGCGCCACCACCGCTGCGGCGAGCACGAACCGGAGCCTGACCCGCCTCAACAGGTCCTTTCGAGGCAATGTCCCGCGCCGCTAGAGACGGGGACAGTCACCGTCACGGAACTGTCACAAAGCACGACATCGGCGCTCCAAAGCCGGGAAAACCCCTGGAAACAGCGCGGGACCGTTTGGACATGACCGGGGACAGTCACCGTGCCGTAAGCGTCACGAACGATCCACACCCGTCTCATGCGAGCTGCCGTTTTCCGCCGCCGGCCAGGAGGGCCACGGCCGCGAGGATCACGCCGACGGCTCCCACGACGAGCGCCACGATCGCGAGCAGGGGCGTCGAGCCTCCGCCGAGCGAGGACTTCGCGACGATCGCCGGCGCCGGGTCCGCGGACGACTCGGTGCCGTTCCAGTCGACGAGGGTCCCGTCGGAGTAGGTCTGCTCGACGCGGAAGGTGTATGTCCCGCTCCCCGAGGGCTCTCCGAGGAACTGGAAGAGCGAGTCCTCCCCGCTCGGCACCGACCCGCCGGTCCACGTCACCTTCTGGATCACCGCGTCCTCGCCCGACCCGGTCTGCTGCAGCACCCGATGCCAGCCCGGGTTCGGCACGAACGAGTCGATCGAGAACCCGGCCGGGACGGTCAGGACGATCGACGTGGTCGTCGCGCCCTCCTTCTCGGTCGGGACCGCGAGGCTGTAGAGCTGCAGTTGCTTCGCGAGGGACACCGGCGGGCTGATCCGCGCATGGGCCGACGCCGAAGCGGCGACGACGAGGGCGACGAGAGCCGCAGCCAGGAAGACAGAGAACCGGTTCACGAATGCTCCTCTCGGATCGGCGTCGATGACGGCGGGGCTCGTCAACGGACGACCAGGGTGAACGGAGCGGTGAACACCGTCCCGTCGAGCTTGCACTGCACGAACAGGCGCCACGTTCCGGGCGCCGGGACGAGCACGCCGACCTTCAGCTTCCCCGGCGTCGTCGAGGTGCCCGTGACCTTCGTCGGCCCGAGCACGCTCGTGCAACCGGTCACGCCGGGTGCGCACACGTGCGTGTGGAAGTAGTCGAGGCTCCCCTTGCGGAAGAAGATCGCGTGGGCGAGAGCCCCGAACCACGGCGTGAACGTGACCGGCTTGCCGGTCGGGTCGGTTACGTCGACGGTCACGAGCGAGGCCTCGATCGCCTTCAGGTGGCCCGCACCGTGGAGCGTGAACCGGTAGCCGTTGACGACGTCTGAGCTCGCCGCCGCAGGAAGAGGCTTCGGGACGTACGTGCCGCCGACCTCGACCTTCCCGAAGAGCTGGAAGTTGGTCTGCTGCCCCGAGGCCGGATAGATGTCGACGACGAGCCGGTACGGCCCGGGAGCCGGAAATGTCACCGACTGGGCGATCGTGCCGTCCGCGGCGATGGGCGGGTGCTGGTGGATGATGTAGGCGAGGTCGTCGCGGACGAGGATCAGGTGAACGCCCGTGTGCGGCCCCGGGCCCTTCTTGAACTTCGTGAGCGCGGTGCCGTCCGGCTGGCGGATCGAAAACGACACGGTCACCGGCCTTCCGGCCGTGATCGTCCCGGACGGCTTGAACCCGGTGAGCTTGTACACCGCGGCGGGCTGGATGTTCGGGCCGGTCGACGACGACGACGACCCGCCGCATCCGGCCACGGAAAGAACCGCCGCGAGCGCGGCGAGCGGAATGAAGGCCTTCACGAATCACCTCCGGGGAACAGGAAGAAGGGATGAGGCGCGAGGTACGCGCCGAGCTCGAGCACGATCTGCTCGTGCGGAACGAGGCGGATGCCGCCGACCGGCCCGCGCACGAGCCTCCCGCCGACATAGGCGCGAACCGCGCCGCGGAACGAGAGGAGCCTTCGGGCCGCGAAGGGCTCGCCCCAGACGCGGAACACGTCCGCGAGCGTGAGCGTCCGTCCCGTTGCGACCTCGACGACGCCGTCGGGAGCAAGCGTCCGCAGGGGATACACGCACCCGCCGGGGTCGACGGTCGCACCGTCCCGCCGGAGCGGTGAGGCCACCCCGATCCCCGCTGGAAGCACGATCACCCGGCGACTCGCGAAGAGCTCGATGTGGACGCGGAAGCTCGACGCCGAGGCACCGCACGCGAGACGGCCGGCGGGCCTGCCCGCGAGGACGGACGCAGGCGCCGCACGAGGCGTGTATCGCGGCCCGGGGCCGACGGGCCACGGCCGGATCGACGGATTTCCGTGCAGCGCGAGCGCCATGAGGATCGCGGTCATCGCCGCACCGTCCGAACCCGCACGGGCTCGTCGAAGTCGGGCAGGAAGCTCAACCCGGCGGCGCCGGCCCCGCAGACGATCGCGAGCCCGCAAACCGCTCTCGCCGCGGTCCCCGGAAGCATCGAGATGACGACGCCGTGCCAGAACACCGAGAGCGAGCTGAGGCTGACCGCGGCCGCGACGGCCCCTACGACGCCGGCCGCATGCACGCGGGCTCGGCCGCGAAGCCGCACGAGCAGGACCGCGAGGATGCAGGCGACGGTGAGCGCCGTGCCGATCTGGAGCCACGCGACACCGCCGGTCGGCGCATCCCTGACGGCGAACGTCGTCACCTCGACGAACGCAGCCGCTCCGGCAACGACGCCGACCGTCACGGTGAGCGCGGTCCGGAGCGACCGGCGCCGGAGCGCCACCACGATGCCTCCGACGAGGACTGCCGCAGCGACCGGCCACGGCCAGGCCGCAGGCCGTGCGACCCGGATGAACGTCCCCGAGATCGTCGCCGGGCGCCCTGCGATGTCGACCGGGATCGAGAACCGGCCGGCGGGTCCCGGCCGGCTCACGGACGGCGGGCTCAGCCGGTGGTCGTGCCAGGTGTAGGAGCGGCCGGACCCGACACGGATCCAGCCCTGCCGATCGCCGGTCACGAGCCCGTCGGCGGCTGCGGTCGGAGACTCGGCATTGATCCAGACGCCCGGCCACGCGATCCTCACCATCGGCTCCCGCAGCGACCCGAGGA
>DASZLW010000359.1:0-4262 GCA_035552175.1 Gaiellaceae bacterium
CCGGTGGTTGCGCCCCGCCGCCTTCAGGAGCCGCTGGACGAGCTGCCTGTCGGTGTAGGTGCTCTCGGTCGTTCCCGAGAGGACGGTGATCTCGCCGAGCTCCGCATTGCGGATGACGGCGACGATGGGCTCGTGCGGAAGCGGGCCGCTCGGCGTCGTCGCGACGGCACCGGGATCGAGCGCCGCTGCGGCGACGGGCGAGACCGAGATCATCGCCGTCCCCGTCGCGACGCCGGCCGCCTTGAACAACGAACGCCGGCTGAATGTGCTCATCTGGGTACTCCTCTCGCAACCCCGTGGGGGTCAGGACAACTGGTTCGGTGAAGCTGGGGGTTGACGACGGTCGTTCGCCCGCGGTTACGATCCGGTTCGTTTCGGGTGTCGCCCGGCGCCGATCGAACCAATCCCGCCCGCCCGGCGAATGAGCCGCGACCTCAGGCCTTTTCCGAACCGGTAGGAGACGAAGCGACGATGAGCTTTCTGCGCCAGCGCCAGGCCCTCTCGAAGCCCGAATGGATCCGGCTCTCCGGCTTCGGAGGGGCGGTCGCCGCACTGCACCTCGCGGGCTGGGGGCTCTTCGTCTACTACTCGCACCGCTACCCGGCGCTCGCGGGCCTCGGCGTGCTCGCCTACTCGTTCGGCCTCCGGCATGCCTTCGACGCCGACCACATCGCCGCGATCGACAACACGACGCGAAAGATGCTCGGCCGGGGCAAGCGCCCGCTCGGGGTCGGCTTCTTCTTCTCGCTCGGCCACTCGACGATCGTCTTCTCGCTCTGCACGGCGCTCGTCCTCGCGGCCCGGACCGTCAGGTCGCACTTCGCCTCGTTCCAGCAGGTCGGCGGCACGATCGGCGCGAGCGTCTCCGGGACGTTCCTCTGGATCATCGGCGTGCTGAACCTGATCGTGCTGCTTGACATCGTCCGGATCTACCGCGGGCTGAAGCGCGGCGAATACGACGAGGCCAGGCTCGAGGAGCGGCTCCAGGATCGCGGGTTCATGAACCGCTTCTTCCTGGGCAGGTTCTTCGCCAGGATCGACGAGTCATGGCAGATGTACCCGCTCGGGATCCTGTTCGGGCTCGGCTTCGACACGGCCACGGAGGTCGGGCTACTCGCCGTCGCAGCCGGCGTCGCGAGCCACGCGGTTCCGTTCCTCGCGGTGCTCTCGCTGCCGATCCTCTTCGCCGCAGGGATGTCCCTGATGGACACGGCCGACGGCGCCTTCATGAGCCACGCCTACGGCTGGGCGTTCTCGAACCCGCTGAGAAAGGTCTACTACAACATCACTGTCACCTCGCTCTCGGTCACGGTCGCGCTCGCGATCGGCACCGTCGAGCTGCTGCAGGTGCTTTCCGCCCGCTTCGGGCTCGACTCCGGGTTCTGGAGCTGGCTGAACGCGCTCGACTTCGAGAACCTCGGCTACGGCATCGTCGGGCTCTTCGTCCTCACCTGGGCCGGCTCCGTCGTGCTCTGGAAGGTGCGGCGGATCGACGAGCGCTGGGGCGAGGCGCTACGGCCGACCGAGTAGCCACACTTCCCCGATGCGGACGCTCCTCCTCGCTCTCGTCGCGAGCATCTGCGTCGCGGCCGGCTCCGCCTCAGCTGCGGCGCCGCTCTCGCCGCCCGTCGTGAAGGAGATCTTCACGCTTCTTCCCTGTCCGGCGAGCCCATCGGCGCGCGAGTCGACGGTCGGGATGGAGGGCTGCCAGGAGCACGCGATCGTCAAGTCGGACGCGACGATCGACACGCTTTCCCGGGAGATCTTCGGCCGGCTCGCAGACGACGCGGCCCGCCGCCGCTTCGCCGCTGCCGAGAAGGCCTGGCTCGCCTACCGCACCGCCTTCTGCGACAGCCAGTCCGACGTCTTCGAAGGCGGGACGGGCGCCGCCACGGAGTACGCGGGCTGCGTCGTCCACCAGAACGCCCAGCACGTCGGTGATCTCACCGGGTTCGACCACGACCTTCGGCCACACTGAAACATCGCGACGAGCCCCGGGGACATCGCGACGAGCTCGGCGAACGGGATCGAGGAGAGACGCTAGGAGGTCAGCTTCTTCGCGATCTTCGCGGACAGCCCGGCCTGTACGAAGAACGTGCGCATCTGGGGATCGAGGTCCGTGACGGTGTTCGACGACTTGCTCTTGAAGATCGCGGCGATGAGGGCCGGGTCGATCCCGAGGACGCGCCGGAAGTCGCTCCCGGTCGACTTCTTGTCGAGAAGCACCATCGTCGCCCGGCACAGGTCGATCTTCGCGCCGTGGTTGTCGAACCGGAGGATCAGCTTCAGGTTCTGGTCGTAGGCGGCCGTCCACTTCGCGAAGGCCCCCGAGTCGGGGTGCATCGAGCGCAGCGTCTGCTCGAGGGCGGTCAGTTGCGGCTTGTAGTCGTCGACGAGCCGGACGAAGAGCGCCGGGATCAGGGCGATCGTGGCGGAGAAGGCCGTGCTCGGATCCTTGCTCTCGAAGGGGGCGCAGCTCTTCAGCTCGCCCTTGATCAGCGCATTCGTGTCGTCCTGCGCCACGAGGTTCGCGAACACGGTGACCTTGGCTGCAAGCGCCGTCGAGAGCGACCGGTCGTGCGCGTCGGGCTTCGCAGCGAACGCGCCGGCGGTGAACGCGAGGCCGACGGCGCCCGCGACGAGGAGGGAGATCAGCCTGCCCATGCGATGCCGACCCTGACTGTACCCGCCTCGCGACCTACGCCTTGGCCGGGGGAACCGTGGCCGAAGGGATCGTGTCCGTCGTGGTGTCCCCGCCGGGAGCCGAGCCGGAGCCAGGGTCGAGGGCCCGGCAGATCGCGCTTGCGTTGTCGAACGCCTGCCGGAAGGCGCTCTGCGATGCACCGAGGCCGCGGGGCACCTTCGCGAGCGCCTGCGCCATGCATTCCTGGACCGCGGCCCGGTTTCCGCGCGAGCGATCCCCGGCGGCGCGGAACCGGGGAACCGACGCGCCGGGGGGCAGGTGGCCCGCACATGCCTGGGCGTCGCGGTTGAGGGCGTCGGGGTCGCCGGCGGCGGCCGGTTCCGCCTGGACCGCCGCCTTCATGCAAGCGTTGAACGCGGCGGCGGAGCGAACGGGGCTGTTGGTCGATCCCTTCGACTTCTCGACGACCGCGAGGACGATCGCCGCCGCGACGATGCCGACGAGGACGGTGCCGAGCACGACCGTGGTGCCGGAGATCGGAGCCTGGGGCGGCTTCGGTGGAGGCGCCGGCCACCACTCGGGATCCGAGAAGTTCGCTGCCACAGAGAGATTGTGTCAAGTCCTGGGCCAGATGACGAGTCCCGGATCTGCCAGGTCTTACACCGGTGCGTACGAGACGAGCGAGAATGACGGCGTGCGTGCGATCGTCACCGCCTCGCTCGTCCTCGCGTGCGGGATTGCGCTCGCCCCGCACGCCGGTGCAACGAGCACTCTCAGCTTCACCGTCGAGACGCTCGAGGGGCTGACGACCGTCCACCCGCACCCCCCGGCGGGCGGCGTCGGCGATGCGTACGCCTCGACGCTCGAGCTCGTGAACGAGGGCATGTCGCAGCTCGGGAAGGGCGCGCGGGCGAAGGTCGGGACGATGCAGTTCACCTACACGATCCGCCGGCAATGCGCGGTCGCAGCCGGCTGCGTGTCGACCGCCGATTTCGACACGGTGACGACGCTGCCCGGTGGGAAGGTGATCGCGAGCGGGAGGTCGATCCCGATCTCGAGCGCGACGATCACGATCCCGGTCACGGGGGGGACAGGCCGCTTCGTGGGTGCGAAGGGGTCGGTGACGATCAGCCCGACCCGCACGAAGCGGAGCACGTACACGCTCGAGCTTCCGTAGAACCCACTCGAAAGAGCCGAAGGCCCGCCGGCACGGGCTCCGATCGGTTGGTAAGGTCAGGACGCCGAGGAGCATGCGCCGTTCGACGACCAGCAAGGTGTTCCGGCCCGGCGGCACGGCGAGTCCGGCTCGTCGCCCCGGCGGCGGCCGCCGGTGGGCGCATTCCGCGCCCAGGCTCCTGCTCGTCGGCACACCGGGAACGGGCAAGCGCCCGGTCGGTGCCCACCTCGCCGACGAGCGTGGCTTCGTGCACCTCGACTTCGAGCACGAGGCCGTGCGGGACTCGCTGCTCGAGACGACCGAGGCCGACCTTCCCGACCGGCTTTCCGCGATCGCGGCGGACCGCGGGATCGTGATCACCTGGGGTGCCGGCTCGCCCACGCAGCTCCGCGAGCTCGAGCGGCTCGGCCGGCACGGGTTCGAGCTGATCTGGTTCGACGG
>DASZLW010000360.1:0-11776 GCA_035552175.1 Gaiellaceae bacterium
ATCGCGCTGATCACGGCGCCCGGCGACTCGCTTGCGAGCGTGCGGCCGGTGCGGCCCGAGGAGCTCTCGCGGCGCGTATGGCTGATGCGCGAGACGGGATCGGGGACGCGCCAGCTCGTCGCCGAGTTCCTCTCGGATCACGACCTGCGGCCGCAGACGCTGACGCTCGGCTCGAACGGCGCGATCAAGGAGGCGGTGCGGCTCGGGCTCGGGCTCTCGCTCCAGTCGCGCGTCGCGGTCGAGCACGAGCTCTCCGACGGGACGCTCTCGGAGATCCGCGTGCGCGGCGGCCTGCCGCGGCGCGAGTGGTACGCGCTCCACTCGGCGACCGTGCCCCCGCGGCCCGCGGTCGAGCAGTTCCTCTCCTTCGCCTACGGCCCCGACGGCCGCAAGGCGTTCGAGGGGCGCGAATGAGGCCCATCCCGCGCGGGGTGATCGCGCCGTCCCTCCTCTCGTGCGACTTCTCGCGGCTCGCCGAGCAGGTCGAGCTCGTGATGGACGCCGGAGCGATGGTGATGCACTTCGACGCGATGGACGGGCAGTTCGTCCCGCCGATCACGATCGGGCCCCTGATCGCGGAGTCGATCTCCGAGCTCGTGCACGACCGGGGCGGGATCCTCGACTGCCACCTGATGGTCGACCGGCCCGAGCGGCAGGTCGAGGCGTTCGCGAAGGCGGGGGCCGACGTGATCACGATCCACCCCGAGGCGACGCCGCACATCCACTACGCCCTGCAGACGATCCGGGCGGCCGGGTGCGCGGCCGGCGTCGTGATCAACCCGGGCTCGCCGGTCGAGCTCGTCGAGCCGCTCGCCGAGATCATCGACCTCTGCCTCGTGATGAGCGTCAATCCCGGCTGGGGCGGCCAGCGCTACATCCCGACCTCGACGGAGCGGCTCGCGCGACTCCGCACGCTGCTGCCGCCCGAGGTCGTCCTCGAGGTCGACGGCGGGATCTCGCTCGACACGATCGACGGAGCCCGGGACGCCGGAACGGACGTCTTCGTCGCCGGCTCGAGCGTCTTCGGCGCTGCCGATCCGGCAGCCGCCTTCAAGGCGCTCGCCGCCAGACTCTGAGACGGCCCTCCCGCCGGCCGGCCTCACCCTCGGCGCGAACGCGGCTTGTGGTGCAAGTCACAAAGTCGGCTCGAGCTTGTGACGTGAAACACAAGCGGCCGGAGGCCTGCGCCCTTCCGTCCCGTGCACGGTCGAACGCGCTCGAGCCCCGGATCCCAAGTGGTGCAAGTCACAAAGTCCGTGCGGAGTTTGTGACTTGCATTACAAGCGGGTCTCGCCGCGCGGGCCACGGTCCCGCGCGCCGTCGGGCTCCGGATCGAAGCATCCGGTTTTGTCTATGAGAATCGGGCGAAGAAGTATTTGATCTCTACGACCGAAACCGACTACGCTTCCGAAATGGCAGGTGTCCTCTAGTGGCCGCAGCCGCTCGCCCGGTGATGCTCGGCATCGTCGGCGACTCCGGTTCCGGGAAGACCACGATCACCCGCGGGCTCGTGCGCGTCCTCGGCAAGGAGCAGATCACCGACTTCTGCACGGACGACTACCACCGGTACGACCGCCGGCAGCGCGCCGAGCGGCAGATCACGCCGCTCCATCCCGACTGCAACCACCTCGACATCCTTGCCCAGCACCTCGGGCACCTACGGAACGGCGAACCGATCATGAAGCCCGTCTACCAGCACACCGACGGCACGTTCGGCCCGCCCGACTACTTCATGCCGGGCCCGTTCGTCGTCAGCGAAGGGCTCCTCGGCTTCCACAGCACCGAGCTGTGCGAGAGCTTCGACGTCCGCGTCTACCTCGACCCACCCGAGAATCTCCGCCGCCACTGGAAGGTCCAGCGCGACTGCTCGCGCCGCGGCTACACGACCGACCAGGTGCTGACCGAGCTCGACAAGCGCGAGCCCGATTCGGCCCGCTGGATCCGCCCGCAGCGCCAGAGCGCGGACATCGTCGTCTCGTTCCAGCCGGGCGACGCCGAGGATCAGGATCACCTCGACTGCAAGGTCACACTCTGCGACTCGCTCCCCCACCCCGACCTCGCCGAGGTCGTGACGAGCGGCGAGGACGGAATCGTGCTGACCGAGGTCGACGGCGCCACCGAGCTCTACATCCCGGGCCAGATCCCGCACGAGCGAGCCTCGATGATCGAAGAGGCGATCTGGGAGAAGATGCACTTCGCCAAGCACCTCCGCGAGGAGCGCCTCGGCGAGTTCACGATCGGCACCGACCTCCATCGCTCGGACGCGCTCGCGGTCGTCCAGCTGCTGATCCTCTATCAGCTCGTGATCGCGAAGGGCGTCGTCTCGGTCGGCGGCAGCTCCACCCGCGAGTTCGACATCAGCACGCTCGAAGAGCTGATCGCCGAGGGCGGCCACTCGCCGTTCTGAGCGGCGCGCCGACCCTCGCCAGTTGCCCGCCGGCCTCACCGCGCAGGACTACACGTTCCTCGTCATCGCGGTCGGCCCAGCCGTCATCGCCGCGGTCGTCGTCTGGCTCGTCTGGCGGTGGGCCAAGCGGAGCGAGGCCGAGACGCGCGACGGTGGCTAGGCGAGCTCGGCCGAGCGCGTCGCGAGCTCGCGGTCGCGATCGGTGATCGCATCGGCGCTGTGGGTGCGCCAGCGGAGCGAGACGTTGCGGTACCCGGCGAGCTCGATGTCCGGATGATGGTTCTCGGCCTCCGCCAGCACGGCCACCCGGTTCACGAAGGCGACCGCCGCCTCGAAGTCCGCGAAGGCAAACGAGCGCTCGAGCGCCCCGTCGACCTCCGCCCATCCATCCGGCACGGACATCCAGCAAGTATGCAGGTGGAGATGGATCAGCCGCCCGTGATCCCCGAGAAGCGACGAGCCCGAGAAGCGATGAACCCCGAGAAGCCGACCGTCAAGAGCACGCGCAAGCAGCGCCCGTGCTTCGAGGTGATGAGCGAGCTCGTCTTCCGACCGCTCGCGCATCCCGTCGTGCTCGCGCTCCTGCCGCTGCGCGTCCCTCCGCCGGCAGTCGTGCTGGCCGGAACGGCGGTCGGTCTCGGGGCTGCGTTCGAGCTCGGGAGCGGACATCTGGTCGCAGCGGCGGTGCTGCTCCAGCTGAAGACGCTGCTCGACGGAGCCGACGGACAACTCGCGCGGGCATCGGGACGGGTGACCGTGTTCGGGCGCTACCTCGACTCCGAGTCCGATCTGCTCGTCGACGCAACGCTCTTCGTCGCGCTCGGTTACCTCACCGGCGAATGGCTTCTCGCCGCGATCGCGTTCGCCGTGCTCACACTCGTCCTCAGCATCGACTTCGGTCTGGAGAACCTCTACCGACGCGAACGCGGCGAGACGCGTCAGGCTCGCCCGGCCGCAACCGGAGCCGCCGCGGTGCTCGGGCGGATCTACGACGTGGTCTACGCGCCGCAGGACCGGCTCGTCGAGCGATTCGTCGCGTGGCGGCTCCGCGGCGCCGGCGCCGAAGCGCGGCTGGCGTTCCACGATCGCGCGACGATCATGATCGTCGCGAACTACGGGCTGTCCACGCAGCTCGCGGCGCTCGGAATCTGCCTCGCAGCCGGACACCCGACGGTCTACCTCTGGCTCGTCGTCGCCTGCGGAGCCTCGCTCGTGCCCCTCGAGGTGCGACGAGAGCGGCGTGCCCGCGACTACCATGGCGGGGGAAGCAGATCGTCCGCGCCCGGTAGCGCGAATCCGATCTCAGATGTGAGCGGAAGGAGCGAGCATGGACGAGCAAGCGGCGAGACATGAGCCAGACAACGTGATCGAGATCGCGTCGGCGATCGCGCACGCGGCGCCCGGCGCGAAAACGTGCTGGTTCGACCTGCCGGCACGCGAGGTCGCGCCGGCGGACTGGGCGCGATACGAGGCGGCGATCGCCGAGATCTTCGAGGCGTTCGGAATGGATCTCGGCACCCCCGGCACCGAGGACACGCCGGACCGGTTCCTGCGGGCACTCTTCGAGGCGACCTCCGGGTACGACGGCGATCCGAAGCTGCAGACCAGCTTCCCTTCCGAGAGCTCCCCGTCAGCCTCGCGGTCGAGCCAGATCATCGAAGGGCCGATCGAGTTCCATTGCCTCTGCGAGCATCACGCACTGCCCTTCTTCGGCACCGCGCACATCGCATACATCGCCGGTGAGCGAATCATCGGCATCTCGAAGCTGACGCGCCTCGTGCGGCTGTACGCGCGCCGATTCACGGTGCAGGAGCGGCTCGGCGAGCAGATCGCCGACGGGCTCGTCTCGCTCGTCGCGCCGCGCGGCGTCGCCGTCCACCTCGAAGCCTCGCACCTCTGCACGCAGATGCGCGGGGTCGAGGAGCAGTCGAAGACCGTGACGACCTTCTGGCGCGGCGACTACGAGGATCCCGAACTGCGTCGCGAGTTCCTGCTCGAGGTCCGGGCGCACAGCCGCTGATGGCGGTCGCGCTCGTCTGCGGAGGCGGAGGGGCGCTCGGAACGGCAGTCGTCGAGGCGCTCGTCGCGCGCGGCGACAGCGTCGTCGTCGCCGAACGGAGCGCTCGGGAGGGAACCGAACGAGTCCGGTTCGAGGCGCTCGACCTGACCTCGGCCGGCGAGGTCGACGCCCTGTGGGAGCGCCTCGTCGCCGCGAGCGAGGTCCCGCGCTTCGTCGTCAACGTCACGGGTGGGTTCCGGAGCGGAACCGTGCTCGACTCCGACCCGGAGTCGCTCCGATTCATGACCGACCTGAATCTCGGAACCGCATGGTGGTCGTGCCGGGCGGCAGCGCGGCACCTGCCCGCCGGCGGCGCGATCGTGAACATCGGCTCCCGGACGGCCGTGTCGGGCGGCGCCGGCGCTGCGGCCTATGCGGTGACGAAGGCCGGTGTCGTCCGGCTGACCGAGGTGCTGGCCGCCGAGCTCGCCGAGCGGCGGGTCCGCGTCAACGCAGTCCTTCCCTCGACGATCGACACACAGGCCAACCGCGACTCGATGCCGGCCGCCGCACTGATGAAGGCGGTCCCGCCGGGCGACATCGCGGACGTCGTCGCGTTCCTGCTCAGCGACGCGGCCACCGCGGTGACGGGCGCGATCGTCCCCGTCTACGGTTTCTCCTAGATCCTCTCCGGCCAGGTCGCCGCCCTCCCAGCGCAGTCATGACCGAAAAGGACACTTCCGCCCCCGCCTTCGAGGTGCTGTTCGAGGCACCGGACCTACCCGCCTTCGATCTCCCCCCTGAGCTCGCAGCAATCTACGGAGGCTCGCTCGGCTTCGACGGTCCGCGGCTCTTCGCGAACTTCGTCGCAACGCTCGACGGCGTCGTCTCGATCCCGTCACTTCCACGGTCGAACAGGCTGATCGCCGCTGGGAGCTCGGCCGACCGGTTCCTGATGGGGCTCCTGCGCGCCTCCGCCGACGTGATCATGATCGGCTCCCGCACGATGGCTGCATCGCCACGGAGCATCTGGTCGCCCGAGCAGGCCTTCCCGGACGCCGCCGCGGGATACGCCGAGCTGCGGCGACGGGCCGGCCTCGAGCCCGACCTCGACGTTGCCGTGGTGTCGGCAAGCGGCCTCCTCGACCCCCTGCATCCGGTGCTCCAGGCAGGCGCACTCGTCCTCACGACCGCAGAGGGGGCCGGCCGCCTCGCCGGAAAGCTCCCGGACGAGAACCTCGTCCCTCTCGGCCCGGAAGGCCCGATCGATCCCGCGCGCATCGTCCGCACACTCCGCGATCGAGGCCACCGGCTGATCCTGTCCGAAGGCGGCCCGCACGCGATCGGCCGCCTCCTCGAGGCCGGGGTCGTCGACGAGCTCTTCCTCACCGTCTCACCGCTCCTCGTCGGCCGCACCGTCGCCGACCCGAGGTTCGCGCTCGTCGAGGGAGCCGACCTGCTCCAGTCGGGAGCGGTCGGCGCCAGGCTGCTCGGTGTCCGTCGCGAGGTCGACCACCTGTTCCTGCGGTACGCACTCGGGCGGCAGGGACAGCCGCAGACGTAGGATTCATCGTTGGACGGGTGGGCAACACCCACCCGGCATCGATGTTTCTGACTCGCCTCCGATCGAGCGACACGCTGACGAACGCGGCCCTGGCCGGCTCGCTCGCAGCGTGCATCGCATGGTTCGGCCCGCCCGGCACCGACCTCCCGGCCCACGTCTTCCAGCTCAACGTGTACCTGAACCACGGGTTCGCGTTCTGGACGAACTACTGGTACGCCGGCCGGTACACGTTCGTCGGCTACAGCGTCCTCTACTACCCGCTCGCCGCGCTCGTCGGGATCCGCCTGCTTGCCGTGATCACCGTCGCGGTCTCCGCGGCCGCGTTCACGCTCGTCACCCGGCAGACGTGGGGCGAGTCGACGGTCTGGGCGACGCGGTTCTTCGCAGTCGTCGCCGCCGCCTCCGTGCTGTCGGCCGCCTTCCCCTACGGGCTCGGACTCGCCCTCGCGCTTACCTCACTCGTCGCGATCGGCCGGCGGCGGCTCGTCCTCTTCGGGATCCTCGCTGCCCTCACGCTCGCCGCCAGCGCACTCGCGTTCCTCTTCCTGCTCGTCGTGCTCGCGGCAGCGGCCTTCACGAGCTCGCGGCGCGAGATCACGAAGCCGGCGGCGATCGCGCTCGGGATCTGCGCCGTCGGCGCCGTGGTGTGGCGGCTCTTCCCCGACCCCGGCGTCTATCCCTTCGCAACGAGCGAGCTCATCGCCGCGCTCGTGTTCTGCAGCCTGGGCGCGGGGCTTTCGTGGCGCGTCGAGCGCGCGCGCTTCCTCCGCGGGCTGTTCATCGCCTACGGAGCCGTGTGCGTCCTCGCCTACGTGATCCCCTCGACGCTCGGAGAGAACGTCGTCCGCCTCCGCTTCGCCGCGATCCCGCTCGCGGCGTTGACGCTCTCACTCCGCCGCTGGAGGCCGCTCCCCGTCGCCGTGATCGCGTTCGGCCTGGCGCTCGCCTGGAACCTCTCGCCCCTCGCCTACAGCTTCGATCGCAGCTCTCACGATCCCTCTGCATCCTCCGCCTACTGGTCGCCGGTCGTCGGCTTCCTCCGTCACTCCCTCTCGCCCGCCTACCGCGTCGAGGCGGTTGCCACTGCCGACCACTGGGAGGCGGTCTACCTGCCGCAGGCGGGGATTCCGATCGTTCGGGGCTGGTTCCGGCAGGACGACTTCCCGGAGAACGAGGTCCTGTACGACAAGCTGACCCAAGCTTCGTACCTCGCCTGGCTGAGGAATCTGAGCGTGCGGTACGTCGTCCTGACGAGCGCTCCGCCCGACTACAGCGCGAAGAACGAGATCACGCTCCTGCGAAGCGGCCGCTCGGGGCTGCCCGTGGTGTACAGGACGCGAGACGTGACGGTCTACGCCGTTCCCTCGCCGCACTCGATCGTCTCGGGCCCGGGCCACCCGCGCGTCGACGCGCTCACCGAGAGCACGATCACCCTCAGCTTGAGCCAGGCCGGGAGGTATCGGCTCGGGATCCGATATTCGCCGTACTTCTTCGCCCCGAAGAGCTGCGTCACCGAGGCCGGGAACGGGATGACCGTCCTCACCGCCCCGCGCGCCGGAACGGTGAGGCTCGCCTTCACGGTGTCGGCTGCCGGCGCGGTCGCGGCGCTCACCGGCAGCCACACCACCTGCCACACGCGAAGCTGATCGAGCTCAGCCGGAGGCGGCGGAAGGTCCTGGCTCGGCGAGCAGGCCGTCGTCGGTCAGTTCAGGGGGCGCGCCCGCGACAAGCCTCGTTCCCGTCGCCTTGAAGGTGGCGATGGCCGGTACACCCGGTGCGAGATCGAGCTTCTCCACCGAACCGACCGTGATCTCCGCCGCGACCGGCCCGATCCTGACGCGCACCCGGTTGCCGACCTGAACGACCGACCTGATCTCACCGCGGATCACGTTCTGCGCCGAGTCGGTGTGCTCGTCCCGGGAGATCGAGATCTCCCACGGATAGACGACCGCCTCGATCGGTCCGGCTCCCCGGTCGGTCGAGTAGATGATCTCGCCGCTCGTGAGGGTGATCTCGGTCAGGCCGTCCCGACCGGGACGGGCGGTGCCGTGCAGGAGGTTCGCGCCGGTGAACGCCGCGACGAAGCCGTCGGCAGGCTGGGCGACCATCTCCTGCGGCGTCGCGAACTGGCGCAGCGAGCCCTCGACGATCACCCCGACCCTGTCTGCGAGCGCCGCGGCGTCCTCGTAGTCGTGGGTGACGAGCAGCGTGGGCAGCCCGAACTCGTGCAGGAGCTCCTGCAGCTCACCGCGCACGGCGACCTTCGTGTGCGCGTCGAGGGCCGACAGCGGCTCGTCCAGCAGCAGCACACCCGGGTCGCGGGCGAGCGCGCGGGCGAGCGCGACGCGCTGCCGCTCTCCGCCGGAGAGCTCGGTCGTCCGCGCCTTCGCGAGGTGCGAGATCCGGAATCGCTCGAGGTACTCGTCGACACGGTCGCGCCCTCCGTAGGCCACGTTCTGCCTCACGTTCATGTGCGGGAAGAGCGCGTACTCCTGGAACACGAGCCCGACGCGACGCTCGTCGGGCTTGCGGAAGATCCTGGCCGACGCGTCGAACCACACGTCGTCGCCGAGCGCGATCCGTCCGGCCGACGGCCGGACGAGCCCGGCGACGGAGCGCAGCACGGACGTCTTCCCGGCTCCCGACGGCCCGACGAGCGCGACCGTCCCCTCGATCGCGAGCTCTAGCTCGAGCCGAAACGAGCGAAGGGGGAGTTGGAAGTTTGTCTCGAGGGTTGCCATAGGACGCTCAGCTTGAGTGCCAGGAGGATCGCGAGGCTGATCACGATGAGGAGTGCGCTGATCGCGACCGCGACCGTGAAGTTGCCCTCGAACTGCGTGTAGATCGCGAGCGGGAGCGTTTCCGTGCGGCCCTGGAAGCTGCCCGCGAACATGATCGTGGCACCGAACTCACCGAGGCCCCGGGCCATGCAGATCGCGAATCCGGCGGCGAGCCCTCCGCGCGCGAGCGGGATCGTCACCTTGAAGAACGTCCGCAGCGGGCCGGCGCCGAGGGTGCGCGAGGCCGCGATGAGGTTGTGGTCGACGGCCTCGAACGACGCGATCGCCTGCCGCACGTAGAACGGCCCGGCGACCAGCATGATCGCGAAGTCGACGGCCGTCTGGTTGAACGAGAGGTTGATCCCGATCTGCGCGAGGTGGCGCCCCAGGAACGTGAGCCGACCGAAGGCGACGAGCAGGCCGATGCCCGCGACAGCCGGCGGCAGGACGATGGGCAGCTCGGCAAGGGTGACGAGGAACGTCCGGCCGGGGAAGCGGCGGGACGCGAGGAACCAGGCGGTCGGTGTCCCGAAGAGGAGGATCAGGATCATCGACTCGACGATCGTCTTCCCGCTGACGATCAGGGCGTCGGTGACGATCGGGCTCCGGAACTCGTGGAGGAGCCGGCCCGGAGGTACGTGGAAGAAGATCGCGACGACCGGGAAGACCATGAAGAAGAACGCGATCCCGATCGCGAGGAAGAACGCGAACCCGAGGACGGCCCGCATCGGATCGGCCCGCGAAGGCGTGCGCTGCGGGTCGCTCTTCTCGACCGTGATCGTCAGTGCTGGACCATCACGGACGTCGACTTCACGATCGCGGTCGCAGGCATCCCCTTGCGGAGGTCGAGTTCCTCGACCGCATCGCGCGTGACGAGCGCGACGAGCCGTACGGGGTCGGAGACCACCATCTCGACCTGAGCCATCAGACCTTCGATCTTCACGTCCGTGACGATCGCGTTGAAGCGGTTGCGCGCGCTCAGATGGGCCGAGCCCGACTCGCCGCGCAGGCGGTCGATCTCGCTCGCCGGGACGACCCGGCGGTTGCTCTTGTCGCGATCGGCCCTGATGCGACCCTGCCGGTCCCAGCGGCGAAGCGTGTCGACGCTGATTCCGAGCGTCTTTGCGGCCTCGCTGACGCTGTAGTACTCCCTCGGCATCCGTGATCTCCCCTTCTCTCGGCGTGCGCTCTCTCGACTGACCGGCGGGCGCCGAGCAGATCGGCGCGGGCCCCCCTCACGGTACCTATGCAAGTCCTAGTCGGCAAGCGGGTCGAGCCGTGAACCGGATGCCGGTCGAGAAAAAACGCCCCGGCCAGGATGCGGCGACATCCGGACCGGGGCGTGGAGCGCGCGAATGAGAGGTCGCGCGCGAGGGAGGATCTGGCGTGGTCCTAGTTTAGTCATCGATTGACTACCAAGTCAAGTCGGCAGCCGGGCCGGGTGCAACCATCGTCCGAGAGGTGCAAAGTCAACCGAGTAGTCTTCGCAGCCATGGTGGTCGGACGCGACCTGACGCCGGGGGAGTGGTCCGTCCTCGCGCTGCTCGCCGACCATCCCGCGCACGGCTGGGCGCTCGCGAAGGAGATGTCGCGTACCGGCGAGGTCGGCCGCGTGTGGGCCGTCGGCCGGCCGCTCGTCTACCGGGCGCTCGAGCTCCTCGAGTCGCGCGGCCTGATCGAGCGGGCCGAGAGCGAGCGCGGAGCACGGGGCCCGAACCGGACCCTCTTCCACGCGACGGGCACGGGGCGCGAGGCGCTCGCCCGCTGGCTCTCCGAGCCGGTCGACCGCGTCCGGGAGGTTCGCTCGCTCTTCGTCCTCAAGCTCGTGTTGATCGACCGCGCCGGGCTCGACAGCCGCCCGCTCCTCGAGGCTCAACGTGCGATCACGATCCCCGCGATCACGACGCTCGAGCGACGCATGCGTGGAAGCGCGGGAGCCGAGGAGGTCTTCCTGCGCTTTCGGCTCGAGACGACACGGTCCGTCATCCACTTCATCGACGGCCTCCTCGAGCGGCGTGCGGCCGCGGCTTCGCCCGCTTCTTCGCAGGCCGCCTCGAGCCTGCGAAAGACGCCGGGGAGCGAGTAGCTCCTAGAGCTGCTCGCCCCCCGGCGCGCCTTCTTCTCTACCGGGAGCGGGTGTCGAGCGCCCCCGGAATGCACGCGATCGGTTCTCGGGACCGTTCTAGGCGATCGTGTAGCTCTTCCACGTTGCGGTGCCGGACGGATTGGTGACCGAGAGAGAACCGGTCTTCGCCTTCGCCGGAACGGTGATCGTGATCTTCGCCGCCGAGACGACCTTGAACTTCGCCGGGACTCCGTGGAACGTCACGGACGTCGTGCCCTTGAAGTTCGTGCCGGTGATGGTCACCGTCGCGCCGGGCCGTGCCGACTTCGGCGCGAGCTTCGCGATCGTCGGAACGGGCGCCGTGAGCGGCAGGAAGCCGTCCTTGACGAAGATCGCCTGACCGGCCGGGCTGAGGATCTTGTTCACCCAGGCTGTCGCGGCCGCCTGGTTCGCGCTCTTCGTCATCACGCACATCGAGTAGGTGATCTTCGGCTGCGCCCATGCGGGCACCGGGATCAGCGTCAGCTGCGCCGGGTTGATGACGTAGTCCGACAGGTACACGAAGCCTGCGTCGACCTGGCCGAGCGCGACCTTGGCGACGACGTTCGCGTCGGAGGTCTCCTGGCTGACGACGTTCGCCTGCACAGCCGCGTTCAGGCCCATCTGGTTCAGCACCTGAACGGTGTAGCTCCCCACCGGCACCGTCGAGGCTGCCTCGTCGATCTTGATCCCGGGCTTGGTGAGGTCGTAGATCGACTTGATCCCGCCCGGGTTCGCCTTCGGCACGACGGCCTCGAGCGTGTTGCGGGTGAAGTTGACCGGCTTCTCGGCGACGCCGGATGCATAGAGCGACGCGCACGTCGCCGTGTTCGCCCCCATCAGGAGGTCGGCCGGAGCACCGTTCGTGATCTGCGTCGCGAGGGTGCCGGTGCTGCCGAACGAGTACGTGTTTCCCGGATCG
>DASZLW010000361.1:0-5242 GCA_035552175.1 Gaiellaceae bacterium
GACCACTTCGGAGCGAGGTCGACCCTGCGCACCTGGCGATTATCCGTGGGGAGGCGGCCTGACAGTCCGTCGAACCCCGAGCGCGAGCACAGCTGCGGCCGCCGGCACGAGCAGGAAGGCGGAAGAGAAGGCAGCCACGACGGCGATCGGGTCGAGCGCGGCCGAGGCTGCAGCCCGGCTCCCTCCCTCGAGAATCCTGATCGCGGAGCCGAGCGCGAGCAGGTAGACGCCGACGAAGCAGGCACTCGTGGCGCGGACGAGATCGTCCGTGCTGCCCGCGCCGGCCACGAACGCGGCGAGGATCGTGCCGCCGGCGAGCGCGATCGGGACGAGCGGCCGTCGCGGGAGGCTGCGGAGCTCCCCGGCGCCGAGCCAGCGGAGAAGCGCTCCCTCACCGGCCAGCGCCGCGGCGAGCTTCGAGGCCCCGCCGATGTAGACGTTCATCGTTCCCATCGTCAACGCGACGGCGAGCACCGCGGTCGCATCGCGCCCGGCGCGGCCGAAGCCGACCGCGATCAGATCGGCGAGCGGGACGCGCGAACCGGTATCGGACGTGACGGCGACCGTCGCCGTCGCGAGCCCCACGTGGAGCACGGTGACGATCCCGAATGCGAGCGCCATCGCGCGCGGGAGCTCGCGCTCGGGGTCCGAGAAGTCGCCGGCGAGCTGCGCGACAGCCTCCCAGCCGACGAACAGCCAGACGAGGATGCTCGCCGCGGTGCCGGCCGCCCACCAATCGTTCGGCGCGAACGGTGTCCACGCCTGGCCCGACGAGCGCCAAGACGGAGAGGGCGGCGCCGCGCATGACGCCGAGCGTCGCGCTGCCGCTCACCTACCGAAGCTCGAAGTCGGCGAGAATCGATGTCGCGAGCTGGCTTCTGCGGCGCGGGAAGCCACAGCTCGACGTACCCCCAGTCGCGGATCGCGCTCCCGCGGTGGCTGATCGCGACGAGTCCGCGATCGAGGTACGGGTTACCGGGCACCCGGGCGACAGACCGCGCGGCCCACGTGCCGAGCCTCTGCCTCGACGAGCCCGGCGCCGGCGGAGGAGGCTGCGCCGGCCAGAGTCGCCGTCGCGAGGAGGGCCACGGTAGGCGCCGCAACGACCCGGATCGCGCGCCGCCACGTCATCGGGCGCGCGTGAGCCGGAGGCGGATCGTGCCACCCGGAAAGCGGACGGCGATCCAGGGATCCGGAAGGGCTCGAGCTCTCGGGCTTAGACTCGCGGAGTGGCGCTGCTCGGGATCGACGTCGGGGGCACGTTCACCGATGCGGTGCTCGTCGAGGGCGGCCGGGTGAGCTCGGCCAAGGTGCCGACCGCGGCGCGGCAGGAGGACTCCGTGATCGCCGCCGCGCGAGCAGTGGGCGCGGACGAGGTGGAGCGGTTCTCGCACGGGACGACGATCGCGACCAACGCCCTGCTCGAGCGGAAGGGAGCGCGAACGGCCTTTGTCGGGACGGCGGGCTTCGAGCATCTGCTCCATCTCCGCCGCCAGAACCGCGCGCACCTCTACCGGCTGGGCGAGCAGCACCCGGAGCCGCTCGTGCCGCTCGAGCGCTGCCACGGCGTCTCCGAGCGGATCGGTCCCGGAGGCGTGATCAGGCCGCTCGAGCTCGGCTCGCTGCCCGGGATCGATGCCGAGGCCATCGCCGTCTGCCTGCTCTTCGCGTTCCGGGATCCGACGCACGAGCGTGCCGTGGCGGCCGAGCTCCGCCGCCGCTACCCCGCGGCGCACGTCGTCGCGTCGCACGAGATCGCGCCCGAGTTCCGCGAGTACGAGCGCGCCTCGACGGTGGCGGCCGACGCGTACCTCGGGCCGGTGACCGCGCGGTACCTCCGCGGCCTCCGCGAGGCGTGCTCGGCTGCCGGGCTGCCGGAGCCGCTCGTGATGCGCTCGTCCGGCGGGGTGGCGACGATCGACGAGGCGGCCGACCATCCGGCATTGATCCTCGTGTCGGGGCCGGCGGGCGGTGCCGTCGGCGCGGCCCGGATCGCGCGGCTCGCGGGAGTCCAGAACGCGATCTCGTTCGACATGGGCGGTACCTCGACCGACGTCTGCCTGATCGCGGGAGGGGTCGTCGGCCGGACGAGCGAGCGAGCCGTCGGGGGCCTGCCGGTGCGGCTGCCGATGGTCGACATCCACACGGTCGGCGCCGGTGGCGGATCGATCCTCTGGCGGGACCGAGGAGGCGCCCTCCGCGCGGGGCCGCGCAGCGCGGGCGCCGATCCGGGGCCGGCGTGTTACGGGCGGGAGGGGGCCGAGCCCACGGTGACCGACGCGAACCTCCTGCTTGGACGGCTGCCCCGTGAGCTCGCGGGAGGCCTCCGGCTCGACACGGCGGCGGCCGAGCGCGCGCTCGCGGGCATCGACCCGGAGGCGGCGATCGACGTCGTCAACGCGGAGATGCTCCGCGCCCTCAGGGTCGTCTCGGTCGAGCGCGGGCACGATCCGCGGGACTTCGCCCTCGTCGCCTTCGGCGGCGCGGGGCCGCTGCATGCCTGTGCGCTCGCCGAGGAGCTCGGCATCTCGAAGGTCCTCGTTCCCGACCTCGCCGGGGTGCTCTCGGCGCTCGGGCTCGCGGCGAGCGACGAGCGGCGCGACAGCGTCCGCTCCTTCGTGGAGCCGCTCGAGGAGGCAGGAGAGCTTCCTCGCGAGGGCCAGGCGGACCTTCGCTACGTGGGCCAGTCCTTCGAGCTTCCCGTGCCGCTCGGCCCGGGGCTCGCGGAGCGCTTCCACGCGGCACACGAGGAGCGTTACGGGCACGCCGACCGGAGCCGCACCATCGAGCTCGTCGCCGTGCGTACCGCGGAGACGCGGCCGGGGCCCGAGCTCGCCCTCGCAAGCGCCGCCCCGCGCACTGTGGCGGGTCCTGCGCGGATCGAGCTTCCCGGAGCGAGCTGCTGGGTTCCCGAGGGTTGGGCCGGTCGCAGCGATCCGCACGGGACGCTGGTGCTCGAGCGATGAACGTCGAGCTGCAGGTGATCGGCAGCTCTCTCCGGGCGGTGGCGGACGAGATGGGAGCCGTGCTCGTCCGCTCGGCCTTCTCGCCGAACATCAAGGAGCGGCGAGACTGCTCCACCGCGATCTTCGACGACAAAGGCCGGCTGATCTCCCAGGCCGAGCACATCCCGATCCATCTCGGCGCGATGCCGGACGCCGTCGCCGCGGTCATGGAGCTCGACCCGCGTCCGGAGGGCCTCTACATCCTCAACGACCCGTTCACGGGCGGCTCCCATCTCCCGGATGTGACGCTCGTGTCGCGGACACCGGTCGGGTTCGCGGTCAGCCGAGCCCACCATGCGGACATCGGAGGGATGGAGCCCGGGAGCCTCCCCGCCTTCTCGACAGAGCTCCTGCAGGAGGGTCTCGTGCTGCCGCCGGTCGAGCTCACGGAGGAGGTGCTCCAGATCTTCGCCGCGAATACGCGCAGGCCGGACGAGCGGCTCGGCGACCTGCGCGCCCAGCGAGCCGCCCACCGGCTGGCGGGCCGGCGGCTGGCGGAGCTCGTCGAGCGACGCGGCCTTCAGCATGTGCGGGCGGCGATGGCCGAGCTGCACGACTACTCGGAGCGGTTGATGCGCGACGCCGTCGCGCGCCTCCCGGATGGACGGCACCACGCCGTCGACTGGCTGGAGGCGTCCGACGGAGAGCTCGTGGTGCGCGTGTCCGTCGAGGTGCGCGGGAACGAGATCGAGATCGACTTCACGGGCACCGCGCCGCAGCACCGCGGCAACCTGAACTGCCCGATGTCGGTCACCCGCTCCGCCTGCTACTTCGTCGCACGCTGCCTCACCGATCCCGACCTACCCGCCTCGGGCGGCGCGTTCGCGCCCGTCCGAGTGACGGCGCCGGAGGGCTGCCTCGTCAATGCGACGCGGCCCGCCGCTGTGGTCGCCGGAAACGTCGAGACGTCGAGCCGGATCGTCGACGTCGTGTTCGCCGCCTTCCGCGGGATCTGCCCGGTCCCGGCGCAGGGCCAGGGAACGGTGAACAACGTGAGCATCGGCGCCGAGCGGTTCGTCTACTACGAGACGGTCGGCGGAGGTCAGGGCGCCTCGCGCGACGGGCCGGGGCCGTCGGCCGTCCACGTCGCGATCTCGAACACGCTGAACACGCCGGTCGAGGCGCTCGAGCTGGCCTATCCGCTGCGTGTGGAGCGCTACGCGCTGCGGCTCGGCTCCGGCGGCAACGGCGAGCGGCGCGGTGGCGACGGGATCGTCAGGGAGATCCGCGCTCTCGAGGATTGCCGCTGCTCGCTCCTCACCGAACGGCGCAGCCGAGCGCCGCAGGGCACCGAGGGAGGCGAGCCCGGTCTTCGCGGACGCAATCTCCTGAACGGCGACGAACTGCCCGCAAAAGCGACGTTCGCCCTCTCGGCGGGCGATCTGCTCACGATCGAGACACCCGGCGGAGGCGGCTTCGGTCGCCCTCCCGCGAGGCCACCTGTGAGCCGTGTCTGAGAGGCTACGACTTCTTGCGGTCGACCGCGCGCTCGAGCTCGGCCTTGTCCATCTTCGAGCGGCCGTCGATACCGAGCGAGCGGGCCTCGTTGTAGAGCTGATCCTTCGTCCGGCCCTTCGGCCGGTTCGTCCCCGAGCGCAGGCCGCCGCGCCGACCGGACGAGATGTCCGTGCGCGAGAGCTTCGAGCTCGTCTTGGCTTCGCCGCTTCTCACGCGTTCCTTGTTGACCGTGCGTGCGGCGATCTCTTCCGCCCGAGCCTCGGAGGCTCCGCTCTGCTTCTCGCTGTCCTTGATGTGCTCGTACTGACGTGCGCGCTTGGTGCCCTTTTTCACTCCGCGTGGTGGCATGCGATCGCAATACCCGGCGGCCCCATTGCCAAACCCTTGCTGTTCCCAAACCTGTTGCCGGTGCCAAACCGGTCGCTGTTGCCTGACCCGGTTTGGGAGGCGCTCCAAGCGGGAACGTTGTCGGCCATGAGCGACGAGCAGACGGTCGAGACCCAGATCCCGGCGCGCCTCGATCGCCTTCCCTGGTCGCGCTGGCACTGGCTCGTCGTGATTGCTCTCGGGATCACCTGGATCCTCGATGGACTCGAGGTGACGATTGTCGGCGCGATCGGCGCCGTCCTGAAGGAGAACGGGACGCTGCACCTCTCGAGCGCCGAGGTCGGTCTCGCCGGCTCGATCTACATCGCGGGAGCCGTCTGCGGCGCGCTCGGCTTCGGGTACCTCACCGACCGGCTCGGCCGGAAGCGCCTCTTCATGGTCACGCTCGCGCT
>DASZLW010000362.1:0-14619 GCA_035552175.1 Gaiellaceae bacterium
TCGCCTGGGCACCACAACGTGATCGCCTTTCCCCGTTCGTTCCGTTAGGCAGGGGATGCCCGCGCCGACGCCCCCCGTGCCTCCGAGCCCTGACGAGCTGCTCGAGAGCAAGCTCGACGAGACCGCGCGGCTGGCCGCGGCAACGAAGATTCGCTACGCCCAGTCGCTCGTGCAGGGCGGCGACCCGAACGTCGCGGCGCTCGTCGCGATCGACAAGCTCGAGACGAAGAACGCGAACATGAGCAGCTTCCTGCGGCTCCGAAAGCTTCACCGCGCCCGCCGCGGACGGCCGTAGACTCGTCGGCAGGCCCGGCCGGCGGGTGACGTGGAACTCGCTGAGCTGGCCGGGCCGCTACCTGTAGCCGAACTCCAGCCCGTCGGGCCTGCCGGCGCTCGTGAGCGAGACGAGCTCGTCGACGGCCCGCTGCATCCGCGCGAGCGACTGCTCGAACCCGTCGCGGTCGATGACGCGGTCGTAGGTCACCTGCTCGAGCCGCTTGTGGAAGATCGGCAGGAAGCTGTCGATCTCGGCTCGCCGCTCGGGGCACATGAAGAGCCGGGTCGTCCACCACGGCTGCTCCGCGAAGCCGCTGCAGAGCGAGATGTCGTCGGCGATGAGCGACCAGCCAGGGATCGGCCAGGAGACCGCGAGCTGCTCGCGCTCGTAGAAGTACCGGCGAAGCCGAAGCACGTCGGGCCGCCGGTCGCGAGCGCGCATCGGCGTCTCCCACTGGACGCGGGCGACCCCTCGCGGAGCGGGCCTCCCGTCGCCCGGACCGCCGAGCAAGACGTATTCGTCGCGTGAATGTGGTGCGCAAATGTCGATGAAATACCCTCCTCCCCATTAGTACGTACATTTGCTATAGTAGAAGCTCCACGTCATCCAGTCCCACCGCCCGAAAGGGCGGCCATATCGGGACTGTCAGGCGAGTAACGGACGGTAGGATGCCACGGCCGTAGGCAGGAGTCAGCAGCCAGGAAGTTTCTGGGGCAGCTGGAGAGCCACCTAACTCACCACTTCCTGCGTGAATATCAGGCTCAAGAGCCTGGTTGAAGCGTATGGGGGCAGCGGAGAGTACGCGTGCCACCTCACAAGAGGGTCAGGGTTGCCAGCCCTGGAGGATCTGCCCGCAACCAGGAGTAGTGGAACCTGGTTGACCGTCCGGGCTTCGACACTTCAAGTCGGATTTCAGGTGCCGACGAACCTTCGGGTTCGTCGGCCTTTTGTGTTCGACTGGAGGTAATCCGGGTCGGGTCGACGATGACGAAGAAGCTGCGAATGGCAGCAGTCGACCAGGAGCAACGCCGCTTAGGCGAAGACAGGTGTGATGGATCCTGTCAGGGAGGACAGCCGGTTTCGGGTCACAGACGACCCGAGGCCGGTCAACGCATGGCATCGTCTGGATGCCCCGCGCGAGCTCGATGTCGCCCCCACTCGAAGACGTCCCCGGGCCTTGGGCCCGGGCGGTGGCCGAAGCCGAGAGGCAGATGCCCGAGGGTCAGTTGACTGAGCGATCTAGGTGCGGAGGGAGTCAGGCAGAGCAGGAACGCGAGGGCCGTCACCAGCGGCGCCGGCGCATGAAGTCCCGAAAGTTTGGAGGCCGGCTCCGGGTGGAGCTGAGGTCACGCCCAAGGGCGGCCACGGCAGTCGGTTCGAGTCCGACCCGGCCTCTTGTAGTCCCGTCCCAACCGTAGGAGGACGAATGCGAGTTCCTGGAGTTGCCCGCCCGAACGTGGGGCGGGCGAAGTTTCGGAGCTACGACGTGTGGGTCAGCGGCCCGAAGGAAGGTCACTGGGTGACAGTCGTCGCCGAGAACGAGGACGCCGCGATGCGCGACGCAGTCAAGGGGCTGCTGAAGCGCCGCGGCTACCACGCCGCCAGGTGGCGGCACAGCAAGAGACGCCGGCCGGTGCTCGATGCGCCGAGCCGGATGAAGAAGGTCTAACCGCTTCCCAACCTGAGGAGGAAGTACATGCACAAGTTTCTGGTTCGCCTGCAGTCGGCCGCCGGCCGGATCGTCGAGGTCTCGGTGCTCGCGAAGTCGGGCGGCAGCGCCGCCACGAAGGCGCTTCGAGAGCTCGATCCCGCCGAGCAGTTCCTGGCGATCAGCGTTCTGTAGCAGCGAACGAAGAAGAAGGCCCAACCCCGACGTTCCCAACCTGAGGAGGAACAGTTGAGCAAGACGAGCTGCATCGAATGTCACGGCACCGGCCGGCTTCCGGCCACGATCGTCGACGGCGAGATCGACGGCTGCCCCTGGTGCGACAGCACCGGCGAGGAAGAGGTCGTCTACATGATCGCCGGGCACGGCCACAACGGCGACCACTCGTTCACCGAGTGCTGGGACGTGAAGAACACGCTGGCCGAGGCCCGCACGGTCGCGCTCGACGCGATGAAGCGCCGCGGCGAGAACGCGCTCGCGGACGGCACGCCGACGCTCCGGTGGATGGAGATCACCGGCCCCGGGATCGAGGAGTCGATCGGCCTGGAGGAGCGCGACGGCGAGCTCGTCTGGGAGGGCGAGAGCGACGACCGGGTCGAGTGGCGGATCAGGAAGAACGAGGGCGAGGCGGTCGCGCGGATGCTCGAGCCGCTTCCCGAAGGCGCCGAGTTCAAGCTCGGCTGGGAGGCCGGCCGGGCCTACCGGGCGCTCTACCGCAAGAACGGCGAGGGCTCCTGGGATCAGGTGTCCGACTGCGAGTCGCCGCGCGTTACGAACATGAGCGCCGACCATCTCGGCTTCTGCGCCGGCTTCATCGCCGTCGTGAACGCGGTCGCCGCTGTGGACGCGGGAGCCCAGTCGTGAGCGGCGCGATCCGCGCCGCGGTCGTCGCGAACGCCTCGACGGCGAAGCAGTTGTGGGCGTACCTGCCCGGCAACTACGCGATCGTCGCCGGGCTCGACGGCGACTACGTGATCGCCGGCGTCGACAGCCACGGCTGGACGCTCGACGACTACGTGATCCCGCGGCTCGCAAGCGGCCTGATCTGGGCCCGCGAGATCGACGGCGACGAGCTCGTCGCGACGATGCGTCGTCTCGGCCCGTTCGGCGACCTGCAGGTGGCGGCGTGATCGCGCTGCCGAACCTGACCGACCGGGAGCGGAACGAGCTGCGGGTCGCGAGGAGCCGCGGTCAGGACCCGGTCGCCGCTCGCCGCCGGATCGCCCGGCAGCGGCGGCTGCGGGAGCAGGAGCGCCGGCAGCGGCGCCACGCGGAGCCGAGCTGATGCGCCGCGGAGGCGATCGGCGTGGCAACAGCACCGACCGCCGCAACCGCAAGCTCTGGCTGCTCGCGCAGTTCGGCGACGGCCAGAGCTGCGCCTGCGCTCACTGCGGAACGGAGCTCGAGTACGAGACGGTCGAAGCCGACCGGGATCGTGCCCGGCGGAACCTACGCGCGCTCGAACGTGCAGCCGGCTTGCCGGTTCTGCAACGCGAGCCGCTCAAACCGACTCGACTGGCAGCCGCCGCTCACCGCGGCGATCGCTGCCTGAAGGGAGACGCGATGACCTCGACGAAGGACGGTCCGCACTGCGAGATCGTGAAGCGGCTGCCGAGCTGCGTGGCCTACTGGCAGGTCGGCCCGCCACGGCTGATCTGGGATGGCGAGCTGGGGTGCATGGTCGTGAAGGCGGATCGGATCTACCGATACGCCGAGCTGACCGGCTACCTCGGCGCGGGTGCTGAAGAGGCCGCACGCCACGGCCGAAACGGGAGCGACGTCGTCGCTCCCGTACGCCCGTCGTAGAGACGGTCCCAACCGAAATGTCCCAACCGAAGGAGGACAGATGAAACGAGGCCACGAGCTGCAGCCACTCGGCATCGAGTGGATGCTCCGCGGCCAGCTGGGTGAGCGCATCCCGTACGGGATGATCACGTTGCTGGCATCGCCCCCCGGCCAGGGGAAGTCGTCGTTCGCGAACTGGTTGACGGCGGAGATGACCCGGCAGGGGAACGCGGTTCTCCACTCCAACCAGGAGGACGCTCTCCGCCAGGTGCTCGTCCCGCGACTCCTCGCCGCCGGCGCGGATATGAAGCGGGTGTACCTGCCCGAGGAGCCGATCCTGCTGCCGCACGACATCGACAAGCTCGAGAAGAAGATCAAGGAGGCCCGGATCCGCTTCGTCAGCTTCGATGCGCTCGCCCAGCACCTCGCCGTGTCGCAGTCGAACGACCAGGAGGTCCGGAAGGCGCTGACGCCGCTCGCGAAGATGCTCGCGCGCACGAACTGCGCCTGCCTGCTCGTCACGCACACCAAGATGAACGGCGGCTCGTACTCGAACCCGCTCGACGCCATCTACGGCGGCGGCGCCGGCACGAAGGGCGCCGCGAGGGCGGTGTACCTGTACGGCCCGAGCCCGCGTGACTCCCGCAACCGGGCGCTCGTCCTGGTGAAGAACAACATCGGGATGACGAACAACGTCTCGACGGAGTTCTCGTCGACGATGGTCGACTTCCCGATGCTCGACCCCGAGAGCGGGAAGGTGAAGCAGCACAAGGTGCTCAAGCTGCACCCGGTCGCGGTCGGCGGCATGGTCGCCCGGCCGATGCAGATCCTGCAGGTCGTGAAGCCGAAGGGCGCCGACGACAACGACATGGGTGACAACTCGAATCCGACCCGGGTCGCGATGGCGCAGGAGTGGCTGACCGGGATCCTGCGGAAGGGCCCGATGCGGGAGCCCGACATCGCCGGCGAGGCGACGAAGATCGGGATCTCGAAGATCACCGTTCGTCGTGCCGCGACCGCGCTCGAAATCGAGAAGCGCTTCGGCGGCCCGAAGAAGGGCTGGTCGTGGGACCTCCCGGAGGCCCACCCGCTGCGGAAGCGCCGCAAGAAGCTCGCCGCGAAGACGGCGGCGAAGAAGGGTGACAAGGTCGACGAGGGCCTCGCTGCTCTGCTCGGGAGCGGCTGATGGCCGCGCCCGAGCGGGTCTTCGGGGTCGAGGAGCTGACCGGCTGGCGCGTCTGGCGCGTGATCGGCGACTCGTACTCGAGTGCCGGCGACGGCGGCTGGCGCGTGAAGGCCGGCCTCGTCGAGTCCCCGAAGTTCGTCCGGCTGGAGTCGGTCACGCAGACGACCGACCATGCGGGCGTCGACGGTGTCTGGCCGGCCGGCCGGTGGTTCGAGGGCCGCTGCCTTCGGGATGCGCTCCACAACGTCGAAGGCGGCGGGATCCCGGTCGAGCGCTGCTCCTGCGGCATCTACGCCGCGAAGACGCTCGCGCAGATGAACGGGATGTCGTACTACTGGAGCCGGAGCGCCGAGCTCGAGGATGTCTGCGTCGGCGAGGTCGCCTTCGCGGGGAAGGTGATCGAAGGCAGTCAGGGCTGGCGGGCCGAGAAGGCCCGCGTGAAGCGGCTCTGGCTACCGCACTCGATGTGGCGGTACGCGGAGCCGCTCGAGGAGGCCTACCGCTGCGAGGTCGGCTTCGCGTCGTTCCTGAACGGAGCGATCGTGCTCGACCCTGACGACGAGGAGGTGACAGAGGATGGAGATCGGTGAGCCCGAGCGGATCTGGGAGATCAAGCCGCTCCAGGACCCGTTCGAGGTTCCGGAGCCGGCTCGGCAGCCCGAGCGCACCCCGACGCCGGCGCCCGCGCCGGAGCCGGTGAAGACGCCGGAGAAGGTGCCGGCGTGATCAGTCGGGGTGAGCGGCGCGACCTGCGCCGGATCGGCGAGCGCCAGAGCAGCGAGGCCTACACCGCCCGGGAGTTCCACCGGGACGAGGTCGACGCCGTTCTGGCGCTCGAGGCGGATGGTGTGCGGTGCCCGTCGACGTTCGACGGCGGCGCGTACCTCCGCGAAGAGACAGATGCGTGGCGGGCAGCTGCCCGCGCGCTCCGTAGCCCAACCTGAGGAGGCTAGGAATGATCGACAGCAACGACAGCACGGTCCAGCAGCGGGTCGAGGTGCAGTTCGAGCAGCTGCCCGGCGTGACGGTGAAGGGGCACGACGTGATCGAGCTGCGCGCCCGCGCCTGGGACGAGCTGCAGAAGATCCTCGGCCCGAGCAAGCCGCCGGAGCTCGAGCCGCTCGAGGCCGACCCGGACTTCGACCTGGAGTTCGACGTCGCCCCGATGCGTGACCCGCTCGACGAGTGGTCGGCGCACCGCTGGACGTACGGCCCGAACCCCGACCGCTACCAGCGCGACCAGGAGGGCAACCTCGTGCGGGACGAGTCGGGGAAGCCGATCGTGAACGAGGACGAGCCGCCCTTGATGGCCGGCGTCGACTTCGTCCGCGACGGCGTCGCCCGGGTGAAGTTCGCATGAACGAGTACCTCGAAGCGTTCGAGGCGCTGTTCCCGTCCGGGAGCAGCGGCGGTTTCTGGGGCGGCCCGCGGGACTTCGACGAGGAGCTCGGCGCCTACCGGGCTCGCTACCCGATGTGCAGGAAGTACGCCTGGGCGATCCCGTCCGACGCGGCGATCGCGACGATCGCCGCCCTCAGCCCGATCGTCGAGATCGGCGCCGGCGGCGGCTACTGGGCGAAGCTGCTTCGCGAGGCGGGCGCCGACATCGTCGCCTACGACGTCGCGCCGTACAAGAACCACTGGGTCGAGGGACGCTGGTCGGGCGTGCACAACGGCGGCCCGCAGATGGTCGGGAGGCACCCCGACCGCACGCTTCTGCTCTGCTGGCCTCCGATGTCCGAGATGGCCGCCGAGGCGCTCAAGCGCTACCGCGGCGACACCGTCGCCTACATCGGCGAAGGCGCCGGCGGCTGCACCGCAAGCGACGTGTTCCACGCTCGGCTCGAGCGGAGCTTCGACTGCGCCGAGACCGTCGCGATCCCGAAGTGGCCTGGGCTCCACGACTACCTGACGATCTGGAGGAGGAACGATGGGTAGCCGGACGGTAGTCGGCTCGTATACGCACGAGCTGCCGGAGGCGGACGCGAGCTGGCGCGGCAAGGTCGCGCTCGGCGAGGCGGACGCGAAGCCCGGCCGCTACTACGTGACGGTCTGGGACGGGCGCCGGGTCGGCTACCTGCTCGGCCCGTTCGTGCAGCACGGTTGGGGGAAGGAAGGCCACGCCCGCGCGCTCGGGTTCGTCGCCGACGCCCGCCGCTACGTGCAGGCCCATCACACCGACAGCCACTGGTGGTCGTTCGGGACGGTGAGGGTGCCGCTCTTCGGGCCTGCGCCGGCTGGGAAGCTGAACGACCTGATCGGCCCGTTTGCCCGTCCGGCGCCTGGCGCGTAGGCTCCGGTTTAACATGCTCATTTCGGCTTCCAACCCGAAGTGATCACCTTTCCGTAGGAGGTCTGTCCATGAATCAGAACGAGCTTGACTCGGCGGCCGAGTCGATCCGCGACGCCGCCCGACACGTCGGGAGTCGCTTCCGCCGGCCCGACGACGACTGGGCGCCGATGCTCTTCGCGATCGCCGCCGACGGCAGCGTCGGCGAGGTCGTCGCGCTTCCGCCCGCCCTGATGCCTCAGCGCACCGCCGCCGCGGCCGCCATCAGCGCGATCCTCAGGAACCGCCACGCAGCGGCGGCCGGCCTGGTCGTCTCGATCTGGTCGGTCAAGGATCGGGCGTGGGTCGACGCGAACCCCGGCCGGTCGTTCTCGGAGTGCCCGAGCCGCGAGGAGTACCTGAACTGCCTCGTCACCGACGGCACGACCGACACGCTCTGGTCGGCGAGGATCGAGCGGGTCTCAGCCCGGCCGCCCCGGCTCGCCGAGTGGGAGCAGGCCGACGAGGTCGGCGGCCGTCTCCTCGGGACGCTCAAGACCGCGCTGCTCGCGAACGCGGCGGCGCTGAACTAGAGGCGAAACCGGAGCTCGCGCTCCGGTAGGCGCCCGGGTGGTTCCGGCGCCCTGAAGATGCCAGCCACGTGAGGAGGTCTGTCCGACAGATGGCAACCGTAACGAAGAAACGGATCGTCGCCGAACTCGCCGTGAAGAAGTCGACCCAGAACAAGGTCGTGTTCGCGGAGACCGACGACAGCCCGGCCGCAGGTGCGATCGGGACGCTGTACCTCGGCAAGTACGCGGTCAGCCGCGAGCTCGGTGCCGCGAGGAAGATTCGTGTCACCGTCGAGGCGATCTGAGGCACTGACGAGCCGGTGACGGCGAAACACGGCGGCTTGACCCGGCCGCCGTGTCTGTCTCGAATCCCATGTCCCAACCGAAGGAGGACGAATGGCAGCAAGCAAGACGAAGAAGCCGAGCTACCCGCGCCCGTCGAGGTCGGGGTCGAAGATGACCCTGGGCCTCGCAGGGAACCCGATGGTCGCGATCGGCTTCCGGATGGCGTCACTGGTGCCATCAACGACCGGCCGGCTCTCGGCGCACAACATCTGCGAGACCCACCGCGAGCAGGTGAAGTCGAAGTCCTGGTGCGAGTCGTGCGCCGCGAAGAGCAAGACGAACGACGGCAGCTGCACGCACGTCAGCGCCTACGAACACGAAGGAAAGTGGGTGCTGAAGGACGACCTGCCGGAGCTCGAGGCGGAGCGGGACGCGAAGCTGACTCTCGACGCGATCGTCGAGCCCGGCTCGATCGACCCGCTGTTCTTCGAGAAGGCCTACGCGCTCTGGCCCGAGGCGGGGCAGGAGCAGGCGTTCGACCTGTTCGCCTCGGCGATCCGCGCCAGCGGGAAGTACGCCGTCGGCACGAGCGTCCAGAACAAGGCGACGAAGGCGGTCGTCGTCAGGTGGTCGGCGCAGGCCGGCTGCCTCCTCGCGCACCTGTGCGCGTTCGGACCCCGGATCGCGTGGGGCGACCTCCAGCAGATCGAGGCCGGGATCGCAGCTCGCGACCAGGTCGACGAGGCGAAGGCGGTCGAGGCGTTCAGCCTGTTCGCCCAGATGCTCGACGAGAGCTTCGACCTGACCGAGATCGAGGACGCCTACGCCGACCAGCTCGAGACGGCAGTCGCGAACCTCGCAGCCGGCATCGAGGCCCCGGAGAAGGAGCCCGAGGCTGCCTCGGCGCCGGTGCTCGACCTGATGGACGCGCTCCGCGCCTCCGTCGCTACGGTCGCGGCGCCGAAGAAGAAGGCCAAGCCGCGCGTGAAGGCGGCGGCCTGATGATCCTGCAGGACGGGGTGATCGTCGTCTCGCGGGAGACCAGCCAGTACGGGCAGGTCAAGGTTCTGACCTCGCTCGACTGGGCGGAGGTGCAGTGGGAGGGCGCCTCGAAGCTCGAGCTCGTGCACACCTCGGAGCTGACGGGCCCGGCGGGCTGCCGGTGGTTCGCGCTCTGCACGAACCAGGCCGACCGGCTCGTTCCGCACCCGGCGCTCGGCTTCGTCCCGTGCTGTGCCCGGTGCGCGGAGGTCGGAGCATGATCGAGCTGCTGATCGTGCTCGTCCCGGCCGTCATGGTCTGGGTGTTCGGCGCCCTGCTCGTCGTCGAGCGCATCGCGAGGAGGCGGCGATGAGCGAATCGCTCAGGAACCCGCAGCTCGAACCCGCCGACCACTGCTACACGGTGATCGGCGACCACGGCCCGAATGGCGGCGGCTGGGGCCCGGTCGCGATCGCCATCCCGCCGATGATTCCTCGGCCGGCTCCGTTCGTCTACACGGGGCGCGACCCGGTCGTGCTGCGGGAGCTCGAAGTGGCGGCCAGGCGGATCGCGCAGGAGTCCGGGATGCCGGTCAGGCTCGTCCGGTTCACCGCCCGGGAGGACGTCGCCGTGTTCGGCGGCTCGTCGTAGCTCGTGCATCGTCGTGCATCAAATGAATCGAAGGGAGGGAGCTATGCGTGACGCAACACGCTCGGCGATCCGTCGTGGGCTCGAGCGGCTTCCGCACGGCGCGGTGCCGGCGGAGGTCGAAGCTGGGCTCGAGCGGCTGCGGCCCTCGGAAGCGGACGGCGGCAAGCCAGCGTCCGGGGGCGCCCTGTGGAACCTGAACAAGGACGGGTTGCTGCACCGGGCGCTCGTCCGGCAGTCGCAGGTCGACGAGGAGGGCGGCGCCGGGCTGGCGCTGCCGAGGGAGACCCCGATGACCGTGATCAGCAGGCTGACGGCCTGGGAAGTGATGGCCGACGACGCCCGGGCTCGTGCGCGGTCCGGCGGCGCCGAATGACGTACGAGGGCATCTACCTCGTCGCCGTCGGCGCCTGGGCCGCGTTCACCGTTCACACGATCTGGCCGTGGGATCTCCTCGGCCGGCCACGAGAGGAGCACGAGATGAAGACGAAGCACAAGCACGGCCGGGCAGAGCTCGGCTCGGGCTTCGAGGTCGGCGTCGAAACCGATCACGCGAACGACCTGGCGCGGATGGCCCAGGCCGAGCGGGAGGCGTTCGGGAAGCTGTACGACCCGGTCGCCGGAAGCAGGCAGCTGCCGCCGTCGGGTGACGCGGTCGAGGAGGGCAGTTGAGAGGCCGGATCGAGGTCGTCCGCGGCGACCTGACCAAGCAGACGGACGTCGACGCGATCGTGAACGCCGCGAACCCGGAGCTCAAGCCGGGCGGCGGCGTCTGCGGAGCGATCCACGAGGCGGCCGGGCCGGCGCTCGCGGCGGAGTGCGCCGCCATCATGCGCGGCGAGCAGGCGTACGGTCACCCGCCGGAGCTCGTCCGCGGCGACACGAGGATCACGGCGGGCTACGGGCTGCCCTGCTCGGCCGTGATCCACGCGGTCGGCCCCGTGTGGGAGCAGCAGGACGAGGAGGCGAGCGACGAGCTTCTCGACCGGACGTACTCGAACGTGATCACGCACGCCCGCTGGATCGAGGCGGCGCGGGTCGCGGCGCCGGCGATCAGCTGCGGCATCTACGGGTACCCGCTCGCGCGGGCGGCCGAGGTCGCGATGGCCGCGGTCGAGCGGCACGACCTGGAGCTCTTCCGGTTCGTGGCGATGCAGGACGACGTGTACGAGGCGTTCTGGAGCGCGCTGCCGCTCCGGCAGAAGCTCCGGCCGGCCAACCTCGTCGAGTACGGCGGGCTGCTGCTCGGCGGAAGGGAGGGCTGATGTTCCCGTACGTGGTCACGGAGGTCGACCGGGCCGGTTGCGAGCACGAGTTCGCCGCCTGCAGCCACCCGCTCGAGGCGGGCCGGCTGCAGGACGAACTCGCCGACCGGCTCGACCGCCGCGGGATCGCGATCGTCCGGATCGACGGGCGCGAGGACGAGCTCTTCGACGAGGAGCGCGAACTCTCGAAGGTTCGCGCTCCTGGGCACTGACGAGCCGCTCCCGGGCGGCGAAACGCGGGCCTGCCCGCGTCTGTCCAAGGGCCACGCTTCGGCGTGGGGAAGGAGGCTGAATAATGGGTTACTTCGGTGCCCGCAAGACGCCCGGTGGCTTCGTTGTCGGCGAGGTCGTGTCCGCACTGCAGAAGTCGATCCGGCGAGGTGACGAGGAGGGAGCCCTGACCTGGGCGACCGAGCTCGACCGCGCCGGCTTCGGCGACTACGTGTGGAAGCGGCTTCGGATCATCGCCAGCGAGGACGTCGGCATCGGTGACCCGGCCGCGATGGTCGCGACCCGGGTCCTGTACGAGGCCTGGCGCGCCCGCGCCACGGCGGAGAAGAAGGCGTGGAAGGACGGCGACCCGCAGCCGCGGGTGAGCAGGCTCTACCTCGTCGAGGCCGTGAAGAGCCTCGCAAGGGCCCGCAAGAGCCGGATCGGCGACCACGTCTACCTCCTCTTCTTCCAGGGCGACAGGGCACAGCTCGCGCCCAGGTCGTTCCGGAAGAGCTGGGGGAAGGCCGAGCTCGTCTCGGCGTTCGAGCAGGCGCTCTACGGGAGCCGTGAGGAGGAGGCGCTGTTCCTCGCCGCGGAGCTCGACGAGCAGGACGGCAGCAAGACGCACGTGTGGCCGCTGATCGAGCGGCTCGCGGCGAGCAGGCCGGTCGCCTCGCCCGTGACCGTCGTGCTTCGGCTCGATTGGGAGCAGGAGGCGGCGCGGGAGCGGAAGACGAAGATCGAGCCGAGCGAGTCCCGGCTGATCCTCGGCGTCGCGATCGTGTCCGTGATGCGAGACCTCGGCGATCCCGCCGAGCTCGTCGCGAAGGTCGACGAGCTGACGGCCACCGAGACGATCGTCGCGAACCAGGCGCTCGTCGACGAGCTGTACCGCTACGACCGGAAGGCGACGGTGACGATCCCCGATCACGCACTCGACCAGCACACCCAGCGCGGCCGGAGGCTCGGCCGCGGCATCGAGTACTCGTTCAGCGAGAACGGCCCGCTGCACCTGGAGAACCGGGCCGGCGTCGACGACCCGTACGAGGAGCGGGCGATCGCCTCCGACATCGCCCACCATCACGCGCAGGCGGCGCGGCGAGCCGCGTGAACGTCGCTCGGGCGTCCACGCCCACCTCGGCGATAGACGTCGAGCGGCTGTGGGTCGACTCGGTCGGCGTCACCGCAACCGGGCGCGACTGGTCGGTCGGCTACCCGGACGAGTGGGACTTCTACCAGGCCCCTGACTGCCCGAACTGCGGCAGCGGCTGCGTCTGGGACGACGAGGCCGAGCACTGGACGTGCCGGAAGGGAGGATGCGACAACCAGGGCGAGGAGGTCGAGGCCTCGTACGAGAACGGCTGCGCCGGGCCGATGATGAACTACAGCTACCGGCTCGGCGCTCACGACGTCGAGGACGAGGATGTCCGGCATCTCGCCGAGGCCCTGCGCGACCTGCCGCTCTGCCTCGTCCAGTTCGACGCGACGGAGGAATGGGCGCTCGCGTTGACGGGAGGCGGGATGGATCTGAGCTGGGAGATCGCGGAGGCGTTCATCCGGCTCGGGTGGCTGCCGCCGCACTTCGTGGCCGTGCTGCCGGCGATGTCCGGCAGGCCGCGTAACGACGACGACCGGGTGATCATCGAGGCGTGCGCCCGCACGCTCAGTTGGGCGGCCCAGGCGGCCCAGCGAGACCTCGATGTCCTGTCGAAGCAGTACCCGGACGTCCTCGGGAAGAAGGGCGAGCAGAGCCACTGACGAGCCGCACGAGCGGCGAAACACGGGCGCCCGTGAGGGCGCCCGTGTCTGGCTACCAACCGAAGGAGGACGAATGGAGACGTTCGATGGCGTGAACGTCGTCGTGACGGGCGTGATCGACGGCCTGTCGCGAGACATGGCGGAGACGCTGCTGCGGCAGGCCGGTGCGCACGTGCAGCGGGCCGTCACCGGCACGACCGCGGTGCTCGTGTGCGGCGGGAAGGTCGGGAACCGGAAGAAGAGCGACGCCGAGCGGCTCGGCGTGCGGATCATGCCGTGGACGGACGCTCAGGAGATCCTGAGCGGCAACGACGACCCCGAGAGCAGTCTCGCGGATGCGCCGGCGACGAAGACGGTCGTCTCGCACCGGGAGGTCGGCGCGATGCTCTGCAAGAAGGCCGACGAGCTGCCGAGCGGCGAGGAGTGGCTCTTCGAGATGAAGTGGGACGGCTACCGCGGGGTCGTGCATCTCGACGGCCTCGGCGGCGTCCGGATCGACTCGCGGCAGGGGAACGATATGACCGAGCAGTTCGCGGTCGTCGCGGCGGAGCTCGCCGGGCGGCTCAAGCGGCAGGCGATCATCGACGGCGAGCTCGTCGCGCTCGACGCCGAAGGGCACTCGAACCTCGAGCGGCTCGGCTCCGGCCACGTCAGCTTCATGGCATTCGACCTGCTCGAGCTCGACGGCTTCGACCTCCGGAGCCGCCCGCTCGTCGAGCGGCGGGAGCAGCTCGAGCGGCTGCTCGACGATCCCGCCTGGGCGCTCGTCGGGCGCTCGCCGACGTTCCCGGACGGCGAGCCGCTTCTCGCCTACGCGGCCGAGCACAAGCTCGAGGGCATCGTCGCGAAGAAGAAGGCGAGCCGGTACCGCGAGGGCAGCCGCAGCGACGACTGGCTCAAGATCAAGATCCGGCCGAGGCAGGAGTTCGTGGTGGTGGGCTACACCGACGGCGAAGGCGCCCGCGCAGCGACCGCCGGAGCGCTCGTGCTCGCCATCACCGACCCGGGCGCCGAGAAGCCGCAGACGCTCCTGCACTGCGGCATGGTCGGTACCGGCGGCGGCGACAAGGAATGGGCGGCGCTGATCGCGAGCCTCGTCCCGGACGTCACGACGGAGTTCCGGGTCAAGCACACGATGAGCCGGCCCGACCAGGCCCGCACGACCTGGGTGACGCCGGACGCGGTCGTCGAGGTCGAGTTCCAACGGTGGACGAAGGACGGGATGCTGTGGCACCCGTCGCTCAAGGGCGTCCGCACCGACAAGGCGATCGACGACGTCGTGAGGGAGGGCTGATGAGCGAGGAGCGGTTCGTGCTCCGCCTCAAGGGCGGCCCGTGGCCCGGCCAGTACGTGATCGACGGCGACCTGACGCTCGAAGGCGGCCAGGCGCGCGGATGGCCGTGGCCCGGCGAGATCAAGCTCGCGTCGAGCCCGGGCGGTAGGTACGTGAAGGAGGGCGAGTCCGCGTTGGCGTCCCAGCCTCCCGACTCGCACACGATGCGCGGCGCCGAGTACCAGTGGCTTGTCGGGCGGGCGGCTGAGACCGAGCCGTCGGACCCCGTCGAGCCGTCCGAACTGGCGGCGCACGGGCTCGACGTTCACGTGCCCGCGTCGGTTCGAGCGGCGCTCAGGAACCAGGTCGTCCAGCTCGACCAGGTCGCCTCGCTCGCCCTGACCGCGCTGACCGACCCGGCCGGGCTGCCGGCGAACGTGG
>DASZLW010000363.1:0-20385 GCA_035552175.1 Gaiellaceae bacterium
CGACCGGGCGCGGTAGCTCCGGGCCCTGCGACGGCGAGACGACCACGGAGCTTCCACGGTAGATCGGGACGAGGTCCGGCGTGTACGGGACGAATCCGACCGCGCCCTCGATCCCGAGCTCCTCGACGAGGCTGCGAGCGAAGGCCTCGTGATCGCGCGCGAGGCCGAACCGCGCGAGCAGCCGCCCGCGCGGGGTGCGGAAGAACGCAGCGTCCCGCACCCCGCCGCCGACCACGAGGAATCTCGCGGGCACGCCGCGGGCACGGACGAGAGCAGCTGCTCGCAGGTACTCGGCGGGACCCTTCCACGGGTACAGGAATCCGACGTAGGCGACGGTCGGAGGCGTCTCGGGCTCGCCGGGCGTGAACCGATCGAGGTCGACGCTGTTCGGGATCACCTCGGAGCCCGCCCGGAAGCTCGCCGCGACATCCTCGTTGATCGCGATCGAGATCGCCGCCAGCCGCCGGACGGCGCGGCGGAGCAGACGAGACCGGAGGCTCTCGCTGCCCGGGAGTGCAGAGCGGAGGTGCCACACGACCGGCACGTGTCGCCGGCGCGCGACCACCGCGGCCGCAACGAGCGGCGAGTCGTTCAGGTGCACGAGCGCGAACCGATGAGCGTCGAACAGCCGCCTGAGCGCCACGACGTGCGCGGGCAGTCGGGCGAGCTCCCGCGCGAGAAGCAGCCAGCGGAGCCCGTGGTAGGTGCTCGCCCAGATGTGCGTGAACCCCGAGACGGCCCCGGTGTGGACGACGGCACCCGCGTCCCGGAAGAGCCCGGCTGCCGGGCCCGGAGGGCAGAAGACGTGCGGCTCCCAACGCGCGCGGTCGAGCCCGCCGATCAGCTGCGCGAGGCTCGAAGGCGCGCCTCCGAGCTCCGGGCGATGGTGGACGTAGAGGATCGACGTTCTCCGGGCAGCGGTCATCGGCGGTTGCCGGTCAGGCGCCGGCGTTCCTGAACGAGCTGCCTCGTGAACCGGTCCTTGGTCACCCGGGTGAGGAGGCGCAGCCGGAGGGCGCCGCGGAGTTGAGCGCGGATCTCCAGTGGTCGGCCGTCGGCGCCCGTCATCGAGCTCGCGAGGTTCGACAGCTCGGTCGAGGCTTTCTCGAGGCGAAGCACGAGCCTCTTCCCGGCGCGGGTCTCGATCTCGTTCGGCGCGCTCGACCGGATCGTGCCGGCGGTTTGGGCGCAGCCCTCGGACATCAGGCGCAGAAGGCGCCTTGTCGTACGCGTGCTCGGGCGCTCCTTCGCAAAACGGCGGTGCGCCACCGTGACGGCGCGGTCGCAGAGAGCGAGCGACTCCTCGATCTGGTCCGCGGCGGTGTTGAGCGCCACGACCTTCGCCGCGACGGCGAGCGATGCCGGGGAGAAGCGCAGAGGCGCCCGGGACGGATCGGTCGCGACGCTCGTGAGCGAGACCCCGCTCCCCGTCTGCCTGATTGCCTCGACGAGCCGGCCGGCGTCGTCGACGCAGAGCGCGACCCCATCCGGGGCGGGTGTGACGCGGTAGACGAGGCACTCGAGGCCGGCTGCGTCGGCCTCGGCTGCGAGCGAGGGGCGCACGAGCGAAGATCCGACGCTCCGCCAGGCAGCGACGAGAGCGTCGGAGCTCGCGTGCTCGTCGTGCCGTGACTGGATTGCCGCAGCGACGGCGAGCGCAGCGAGCACGAGGAGGACTGTTCCAAACGCCACGCGCCTGTTCAATGCCGTCCCCGGGTTGCGAGCGCCGACCGAACACCTTCCAGGAACGATGCCGCCGCCAGCTCTGGTGTGAAGCGCGCCGCTCGTTCCACCGTCCGCTCGGAGAGCTCCCGAAGAGCGACCGGATCGGAGAGGATGTCGACGATTGCCGAGGCGAGGGCGCGGCGGTCGCCCGGCGGGACAAGGGCGCCGACTCCCGATTGCGCGATCAGCTCGGCGGCAGAGGGGACGACGTCACTCGCGACGACCACGCAGCCACTCGCGGCCGCCTCGAGCGGCACGGTTCCCCAGGGCTCACTCACCGAGGGGGAAATGGAGATGTCGGCTCCGCGCAGCACCTCTGCGACCTGCGCGGGCGGGAGAAACCCGAGGAACTCGACGCCCGGGGCTCCCATCGCCCGCAGCGAGCGCTCGAGCGGGCCCGTGCCGACGACGAGGAGTCGCGCCCGCGTCCGGCCATGCACCTCCCGCTGGGCCTCGAGGAGCGTCTCGAGGCCCTTGCAGTCGACGAGGCGGCCGACGTACACGATGACCGGAGTCTCGGCATCCACCCCGAGCCGTGCACGCAGCGCCGTGCCGGCGCGCTCGCGATCGCGGGCGTGGAATGCCTCGGGATCCGGGACATGCGGGAAGTGCACCATCCGCTCGTCCGCACTGCCGAGCGCCGCGAGGCTCGCCGCCGCGGCTTCGCCTGTGGGCAGGAGCAGGGCGGCGCGGCGAACGATCGGGCCGACGAGGAGCCTGCGCGCCACGCGCTTCGGTGTGCTCCGGCTGCCGAGATCGTGACTCTCGACCCAGAGGCCGTAGGCACGGCCGCGCAATGCCGACCAGACCGCACCGAGCACGGCCGTCGGCTGCACGTATCCGGAGAAGACGACGAGATCGGGTTGCAGTCTCGCGATTGCGCGCAGGAGCCCTGGGTTCACGTCGATCTCGCGGATCTTGCGTCCGACGAAGACGTGGCCGGCATCCGCCAGGAACTCGTGCCGGAAGCCGAACGACGCCGGGTCCGGGGCATCGCCGCGAGCCGGGAGCGCGCGCCGGCAGTAGAGCACGCTCAGGTCGACTTCCGCCGACGCCGCGATGAGTCGCAAGACGGGAAAGGTGTACGGCATCGGGACCGGGCACACGAGCACGACCCTCGTCACGAGGCTCATGCGTCAGCCGCCTCGGGCGAGCGGGCGAGGGCGAGTGCCAGCGCGAGGAGGATCCAGAACACGGGCGCGACGATGTTGCCCGGGCTCAGGAGGTAGGTCTCGACGACCCCCCAACCGACGCCGGCGACGATCCCGGCGAGCAATGCGATCTCGAAGATCCCGCTGCGCCGGATCGCAAGGCCTATTCGCGCGATCGCGAGCAGCAGGGCGGCACATGCTGCGATTGCGACGAAGGCGCCCAGCTGAACTCCGAGCCCGAGGAACGAGTTGTGGCTGTTCGAGCCCGAGAAGCCGGCGAGCTGCCGGCTCAGCGGGACCTCCGCGAAACAGTCCGGATGTGCCTTCACGGTGGATGTCGACCAGGTGTCGCCGATTGCCTGGCACACCACCGAGAGGCGCTGGCCGTCATATCGGTAGGCGAAGCTCATCTGCGTTTCGCTCCCGAGCCCGAAGCCGCCGAACGGCCGGCGTCCGATCAGGTGGATCGACGCCGACCATGCCTCGGTGCGGCCTCCCAGCGTGCTCAGGCTCGACGGCCGCACCGCATTCGGCAGCTCCTTCCGCACGCTCGAAGAGCTCAGGACGGCGACGCCGAGGACGGCGCACGCGAGCGTGATCCCGGCCGCCGTCAGCACCCCTCTTCTGCCGCCGAAGGCCCCCGCAGCGAGGATTGCGATCGAGACCAGGAGCAGGAGGACCCCCGAGCGTGAGCCCGAGAGGACGAGCTCGACCGCGAAGACGAGCCCGAGCACGATGACGGCCACGTCGAGGCGATCCCGCCACCGCAGCCGTCGGAGACGGCGGGCCCGTTCGATTGCGCGCCCGAGTGCGAGCCCGCCGAGCAGGACGTAGCCGCCGATCTCGTCCGGGTTCTCGAGCAGGCCGCGGAACCGGTGCGGCTCGGACGGGCCCGCCCGTGCCCCGACGAGATGCGGGAACACGAGAACCGCGACCAGGTTCCCGATCACGACCACAGCGGCTCCGGCGAGCATGCCTGCCGCGATCGCGTGTGCGCCCTCGCGCGAGCGGCAGATCCGCCATGGGCCGAGCCCGACCGCGGCGAACATGAGCGACAGACCGAGGAAATAGGCCAGCGTGTGGTGCGGGAGGACGGACCACACGACCGATACGGCCCCGAACAAGAGCAACGCGGCGATCGAGGCGTGGAATGTCGAGAGCCGGAGGTCGCGTAGGTACCGACGAGGGCCGCGGGCGAACAGGGCGAGCTCGACGAGGACGAGGACGACCGGCGTCGCGTACTTCCCCGCGTCGCCGATCAACCGGAGCGGATGGTCGTAGGAGGAACCGAGTGCCAGGAAGACGATCCAGCCGGCGGTCAGCCCCGGCACGAGGACGTGGTCGACGAACGAGGATTCCCGCACGAGCAACCGGTAGAGGGCGCCGGCGAGCGGTCTCGGGTCTCTTCGACGAAGGCAGGCTGCGATCAGGAACAGCACCGCGACGGTGACGGCCGAGAGGTAGCTCTGGTGGTCGCGGCAGGACCGGACGTAGTTGACCCGGATCAGCCGGGCCGCGTCGCCACGAACCTCTCCGGGCTCGTGATGGTGGACGATGGACGGGACCGGGACGAACACGGTGCGGTAACCGGCGACGCGGGCGCGGTAGCAGAGGTCGACCTCCTCTCCGTAGAGGAAGTAGTTCTCGTCGAAGCCCTCGACAGCCTCGAAGGCGGTCCGGCTGATCGCCATGCAGACTCCGGTGACGGCTTCGACCGCCTCCTCCTCGGCCGGAAGCTCGGGCGACCGGTGCAGCAGGAGCGCGGGCGCACGGCCGAGCGAGCGCCAGCGCTCGATGGTGGGCTGGGGCTTCCCGTCCGGCCCCTCGACGAGCGGCCCTGCGATCCCGATCGCGGGATCGGCCTCAAGCCGATCGACGAGGGTGACGAGACCCGCGGGATGCTCGAGCGTCACATCGTCGTTCGCGAGCAGCGCGAACGGTGTGAGCTCGAACGCTCGGCGGAGCCCCACGTTCGCGGCCCCGCTATAGCCGAGGTTCGCTCCGGGGCGGATCACCTCGCCGGGCCGGGACTCGCCGGTGTAGGTGCCCGAGTTGTCGACCACGATCACGTGCAGGTCAGCCGCGAGGAACGACCGGACGCACGTCTCGGTCCTGTCCGGATCCGCATAGTGGACGACCACCGTCGAGAGCCGGACGTTCAACGACCCTCCTCGAGGATGCGTGCGAACTCGCGGGCGGCCCGATCCCAGGTGTAGGCCTGGATCCGCTGCAATCCTCGCTGCGCCTTCCCGGCGCGGCCGGCCGGATCGTCGAGTGCCGCCGCGAGTGCCGCCGCCAGCTCGGTCGGGCGGCGGGGAGGCGCGAGGTATGCGGCGTCGTCGCCGCCCGACCAGAGGGCGACGTTGCCAACGTCGGTCGAGACGACGCACGTGCCGCAGGCCATCGCCTCCGGGACGGTCATCGGGCCCGACTCGGCCCAGCTCCCGCAAAGGAACACGTCGAGCGAGGAGTAGAGCCGTCGAAGCTCCGGGCGTTCCGGCCGGAGCCGCACCTCCGTCCCGTCCGGCACGCCGTCGGGCGGCGGGAAGAGGCCGAAGAAAACCGGTTGTACCGGCCGGCCGCCGTCGATCGCCGACCTGATCGCCGCGAGAGAGTCCGAGACCCCTTTCCACGGCTCCTCGTGAGTGAGGACCCCGACGCGCAGCTTCTCTCCCCGACGCTTCGGGGGGTCGGGGAAGAACGCCCCGAGGTCGACGCCGTAGGGCACGACGTGCACGTCGTCGATCCCGAACCGCTCGAGCGCGAGCCGTCGCAGCCAGTCGGAGGTGGCGATCCGGAGGAACGGAGCGCGCCAGGTCGCATCGACCCGCGCCTCCGGGCCCGACCACGTCTCGTAATGCTGGATGAAGCAGACCTTCCGTCCGACTCGTGAACCCATCCGCGCAACGCGCTCGGCCGTCTGCCAGGCAGTTGCGACGACCGCGTCGAGATCCGGCATGAAGCGCTCCTCGAGCTCGCGAACGCGCACGATCTCACCGCTGAAGGACGCCCACTCCAGCCGGTCGGTATTGCAGTGGTAGAGCGGCGAGAGAAGGCCGTCGGGCACGATCCCGCGCGCGCGGCGAAGCACGTCGTTCCGCCGAGACATGATGCTTCGCGCCGGGTAGACGAGGAGCAGTTCGTGGCCGTGATCGGCCAGGCGGTTCGCAATCTCCAGCACTGCGATGTGCCCACCTGTCAGCTCGAGAAAGGAGACGACGAACCCGATCCGCATCAACCGGCCGCTCGCTGCAGGATCGATGCGAGCCGTCCCGCGACGGCCGGAGCCGCCAGGTTCTCGATCACGTCGTGCCGGAGTGCCGGAGCATCGCCGGCCAGCGCCTCGCGGACGGCAGCCGCGCACGCCTCCGGGTCTTCGGCGGCGACGATCGCCCCGCCCGTCTCTGCGATCAACTCGGCGAGTGCCCCTCCTTGTGGCGCGACGGCGACGACAGGGCGTCCCGATGCGAGGCATTCGTAGATCTTCCCGGTGATCAGGAACGGCAAATCGCCCGGCTGCGACCAGATCGCGGCGGCCCGGTGCAGGGCCGCGACCGCGGTGCGGTGCGGGACCGGGCCTTCGACGGTCAGCCAACCTTCGGCCTCCGCAGCGGACGTCAGCGGGCGGAGCTCGTCGGGGATGCGGCCGAGCAGCCGAACGTGCAGCGGGATTCCCGACTCGCGGACCCGGTGAGCCGTCTCGACGAGCAACGCCGGCGTCCGCTCCCCCGGCATGAACGTGCCCGCATACACGAGCTCGGGCGGCACGGCGGCCTCGTTCGCGCGGTGCGGGACGTCGGCAGGCTCCCAGCCGTGGCGCAGCGTCTCGATGCGATCGCCGAGCGGCGGATACATGCGACGGTACGTCTCGGTGATCTGCGGCGAGACGGTCACGACGCCCGCGGCATGCCGGACGGCGAGGGCCTCGCCGCGGCGTTCGACCGCGAGCCCGAGCTTGCGCCGCGCCCGCGAGTCGAGGCGCCCGAAGCGCGGCTCCCACGACCAGGGATCGCGGAAGTCGAGCACGTAGCGTCGCCCGAGGAGCGGCCCGAGCGCGAACGGCGCGAACGGGCCGCCGGAGATGAGCACGACGTCGGCGTCACGAGCGAGCCGGCGTGCCGGTCGGGCGGCTGCGAGCGCCCAGTCGAGCGACTGAATGCGCGGCGCGTGCGCCCGGGGCTCGACGCGTTCGACTCGGTGGAGCGCGATCCCTTCCGCAAGCGTTCCGTCGGCAACCTCGAGTGTCGGGCCCGCGAGCACGTCGGCTTCCCAGCCGTGCTCCGGAAGGTGCCGGACGAGGTTGCCGAGCCGCATCGACGCGACACCGGGCGAGGGTGGGAAGTGGTAGCTGATCACGAGGACGCGGCGGCTCACAGACCGGTTCGTGACACCTGAGCGACCGGAGTCCGGCCGGCGACGGCCGGCGCGTCGAGAAATGTGCGGTACCAGAGCTCGAGCGCGAGCAGCCTCCAGAGCCGGTCGGCCTCCGTTCCGTCGAGCACGTCGATGCGTGCGAGAAGCGAGTGGGCCGCGCCGGCGTCGGCGACCGGCCGCGCCGCGAACGAAGGCCCGGAGAGCAGATCGCCGGCGAGCTCCCTCAGGGGCCCGCGCAGCCAGTCGACCTGCGGGACCGAGAACTGAACCTTGTCCCGGCGCCAGACGACATCGGCCGGGAGCCTCGATTCGAGGGCGTGCCGAAGGATCGCCTTCGTCCAGCCGGCGGCGATCTTCGTGGCTCCGGGGAGGCCGAGCCCGAGCTCGACGATCCGGTAGTCGAGAAACGGCAGTCGCGCCTCGATCGAGAACGCCATCGAGTTTCGATCCTCGTAGTGCAGGAGCGCCGGAAGGTGCAGCCGGATGTCGTCGAGCTGGCGACTGACGAGCCGGCCGTGGCCGGGGCGTCTGCGGCGGAGCTCGCCGAGCGTCGCGCGACCGAGCCACGCCGCCGTCAATCCGTCGTTCCCGACCGACGACCGCAGCTCGGACACGGCGCGCGCGAGCCGGAGCGAGACGACGAGGTCGGCGAGCCGCGCCGGCCGGTAATAGGAGTATCCGGCGAGCACCTCGTCACCGCCCTGGCCGTCGAGGAGCACCTTCGCGCCGTTCGCGTGCGCGAGCGCCATGACGAGGCGCTGCGCGACGACGCTCCCGGACCCGATCGGCTCGTCCTGGTCCCAGGCGGTCGCGAGAACCTGCTCGGCCATGTCGTCCGGCGCCGTGGCGAAGTACGCCTCGGCCCCCGCGCGATCCGCGACGGCGGTCGCGAACCTCGTCTCGTCGATCTGCGCCGCCGCCGCCGCGAACGTGAACGTCCGCATCCGTTCGGCGTTCGGGTCGAGCCGTGACTGCGCGAGCGACACGATCGCGGAGGAGTCGAGGCCGCCCGACAGGCAGCTTCCGACCGGGACGTCGCTCCGAAGGCGCAGTGCGACGGCGTCGTCGAGGAGCGAGACGAGCTCTGCCGCCGCGTCCCGGCTTGCCGGGACACGCGGCGCGAGCCTGTAGAAGCGCGTCGCGGCCGGGGTGCCCTCGAGCGGATACTCGACGAATGTGCCCGGCTCGACCTGCTCGATCCCATCGAAGCACGTTGCTGCTCCCGACACGTCGATCCGGCCCGTGTCGAGGAAGGTGCTGAGCGAGGGCTCGTGCGGACGGGCGGTGACACCGCCTGCGAGCAGGGCCTTGATCTCGGAGGCGAAGGCGAGGCCTCCCGCAGGCGCGGCCGCGAGGTAGAGCGGCTTGACGCCGAAGCGATCGCGCGCGAGCACGAGAGTTCCACGCGGTCTGTCCCAGATCGCTGTTGCCCACATCCCGTTGAAGCGCCCGAAGCAGTCCGTCCCCCACTGCTCGTAGGCCGCGAGAGCGACCTCGGTGTCGCTGCCGCCCATGAACCGGTGGCCGAACGCGGCCAGCTCGGTGCGAAGCTCGCGGTAGTTGTAGATCTCGCCGTTGTGGACGATGAAGCGTCCCGCGGCAGAGCCCATCGGCTGATGCCCGGCCGGCGAGGGGTCGAGGATCGCGAGGCGGCGGACGCCGAGCACGACATCTGCGCCGCCGGGAAACTCCGCGTCGGGCACCCGCGGCGATCCGGGCGGAAGGCAGCCCGGAACCGTGTCCGGTCCGCCCAGGAAAACCGCCTGGTCGGAGGTCGTCGCCACGTAGCCCTCGTCGTCCGGGCCCCGGTGGCGGAGCGCCATCGTCATCCGGTAGACGCGCCGTCCGTCGGCGGCGCCCGCATCCAGGACCCCGGCGATGCCACACATCACGGTCATCCTACGGAAGGGCTTCGGCGGTCACCTCGCGGTAGAGACCCACGAGCTTGTCGCGCACGACCTCCTCGCCGTAGCGGGCCCGCATCGCCTCGTGCAACAGGACGGGATCGTACGAGCGGAACGTGCGGGCGAGCTCGGAGACGGCCAGCGCCATGCCTTCGACGTCGTCCGGCTCGACGAGGAGGCCGAGACCCGGCGCGACGGCCCGCGCTGCCTCGCCGGTTCGCGTCGCAACGACCGGGGTGCCGCAGGCGAGGGCCTCGATCGCCGCGAGCCCGAAGGACTCGACGCGGCTCGAGGAGACCACGAACGACGCGTTCTGCAGCATCTCGACGAGCGCGCCGCGGTCGAGGTGGCCGACGAACCGCGGCGGGACGATTCCGAGCTCGCTCGCAAGCTGCTCGTATCTTGGCCGCTCGGGCCCGTCGCCGACGATCACGAGCGGCGGCAGCGTCCCGTCCGCGGCGGCCCAGGCCCGGAGGAGGACGTCGGTTCCCTTGTCGTGCCCGGGCCGCGTCGCGACGTTGAGCGCGAAATCACGTGAAGGGGATGTGGATGGAGCGAAGACGGTCGTGTCGACGGCGTTCGGGATGACGCGGATACGAGCCCGCGGCTCGAGCTCGCGAAGCTCCTGCGCGAGCCCGGCGCCGACCGCGACGACCGCGTCGGCGAGGCGGAGAGCCAGCCGGGCCTGGATGCGTCCCCTGCGCGAGCGGACGAGCTCCGCGAGGAACGTGACATGCTCGGTGACGATCACCGGAATGCGGTGGAACCGCGCCGCGACCAGCATCGGGAGGGCGTCCGGCAGCAGGAGGTGCACGTGGACGACGACGGGCTCGTCCTTGCGCGCGCCGAGCCGGCTCAACGCACGTGCGTATGCGGCGAGCCGAAGCGGGAATCCGAGTGACCCTGTGGGCGTCGGGACGCGCTGAATCGGGTCGAGCCCGCCCCTTCCGGGCATGAACCGGGCGGCGGCGGCGAACCCACCGGCCGTCGGGACGAGTACCTGGACGTCGCATTCCTTCCTGAGCGCCTGCACCTGATCCGCCACGAACACGCCCGCGACGGGGTCGGCTGCGGACGGGTACCAGCGGGAGAGGACGACGACGCGAACGCGCGGCAGCCGGGTCACTCGGTGGTGATCACGAGGCACTTCGACGAGGGCCCGGTACGGCTGAGGCGCACGAGCACGGTGTCGATCCGGTACAGCGTCGCGCCGACGATCGCGCCGAGCGTCTCTCGCCTGTACACCACCCTGCAGATGAGCTGCCACAGGCTCTGACGGAGGTCGAACGATCGACGGAAGCGAGCATCCGCGGGGCTGTCGAGGATCACGGTGACGGGGGAGACCCGCTCGAGGCGGAGGTGGGCATCCGCGAGAGCCGTACGCCATTCCGAGAGCTTCCGGGCCTTGCTGTTCGCTTCCGGGGCGGGCGGCCTCCACGACCTCGCGACGACGACCGGATCGATCACGATCAGCATGCCGCCGGGTGCGAGCAGAGCGCCGAGGTTGCGCAACGCGGTCGCGAAGGCCGCATCGTCCGTGAGATGCAAGAGGACGTTCACGACCGAGATCACATCGAACCGGCCGAGCTCCGGCGCCTCGCCGGAGCCGATGTCGGCTTGCGTGACCTCGACATCGGGGAATCCCTCGGAAAGCCGTCGCGTGGCGGTTTCCGTCAGATCGAGCCCGTTCAGGCGGCTCACCCCGAGTCGCTGCCAGAACGCGAGCCAGAGACCGACGCCGGAACCGACGTCGAGCACCCGGACGGAAGCGAGCGGCGGCTCGAGCCCCCGCCGCGAGAGCGCCTGCCGCACCGATCGTTCCATCGCGCGGTACATCGCGCCGTTGAAGGACCTCGGGAGGTAGGGGTGCGCGACACCCGCGATCGTGAAGTCGGTCGACAGGAGGCCCTCCCAGTATTCGACCGGGTCGTAACGATCCTTGGCCACCGGGCAGTACGCTAGCTCTCGCCGCGGCCCGTGGACGCTCCTCCACCTGTCCTCTCGCGCTTCGGCCGGCAAGAGACGACGGACTGCGATGCCCGATCCCACCGTAATCTGCATGACGCCGGTGAGGAACGAGTCGTGGATCCTCGATGCGTTTCTCGCCGCCGCCGAGCAGTGGGCGGACTACATCGTCGTCGCCGATCAGCGATCGACGGATGGCTCCCGTGAGATCGCAGGGCGGCATCCCAAGGTCGTGCTCGTCGACAACGACGGACCAGCCGACGAGCAGGAGCGACAGCGGCTGCTGATCAGGACGGCTCGAGAGCTCACAGGAGAGCGTCGCGTGCTGCTGGCGCTCGACGCGGACGAGTTCCTTTCGAGCAACGCGTTTGCGAACGGCGACTGGAGCGCCGCGCTCGAGGCGCGTCCGGGTACGTCGTTGCGTTGGCGATGGGCAAACGTCCTGCCGGGATGCAAGCTCGCCTGGGTGCCGCCGCCGCCGCTCGTCTTCGGGCTCGTGGACGACGGCCGCGAGCATTCCGGGCCCCGTATCCACGCGGTCCGCGTCCCGATTGACTCCGGGGCGCGCGATGTGCTCCTCGAGCAGAGTTACGTCGTGCATCTCGCCTACCTCGACTGGGCCGCCCAGAAGCGGAAGCAGGCGTGGTACCAGTGCTGGGAGACGCTCGACGACCCCGCGAAGCGCGCCAGGGTGCTCTATCGGGAGTATCACCAGCTCGACGTGATCCCGCGACGCGCGATCAGGCCCTTCGATCCGGCCTGGATCGCCGGCTACGAGCATGAAGGGATCGACGTGCTCCGCGATGCGGCGGGCCGCGGCTCGCTCCGCGACTGCGAGGTTCTCGACTGGTTCGCGAAGCACGGCACGGACCGGTTCGCGAAGCTCGATATCTGGGGGGGCGACTGGGATGCGGTGGCAGAGCGGCACGGGCATGCTCTTGCATCGACGGGCGTTGCCGATCCGCGGACGCGGCTCGACCGGTCGATCCACGGCTGGTTGCGGCTGACGCAGCGGTTCGGGGACACCAGGCTCTTCAGGCAGCTCGACCGGGGTCTGCGCCTGCTCGGATGGTGAGCCGAACGTGAGTCTCGTCTCGCAGGCCCGCTACAGGCTCGGCACCTGCCGCCTGATCGTCCGCCGCCTCGGAGTCCGCGGCGCGATCCGGTACGCGCGGGCGCTCGTGAACGGGAACGACGGAAGGCGCGTCGTCCTGATCGCAAAGCAGGCCGAGCATCCGCTCGTCTGCCGGATCGGGTCGAGCGACCTGGACGTCTTCCGGCAGATCTTCGTCGAGGGCGAGTACGCCCCTCTCGACTCGCAGCCGGGTGCGACCTTCATCCTGGATTGCGGTGCCTATGTCGGGTACTCCGCCGCCTACCTCGCCTCGCTCTACCCGGAGGCCGAGCTCGTCGCGGTCGAGCCGGATCCGGCGAGCTTCGAGCTCCTCGAAGCGAATGTCGCGCCCTACGGCAAACGGATACGAGCGATCAGGGCCGGGATCTGGTCGTCCCGGTCGCCGCTCGTCGTCGACAACGCCGAAGCGCGCGACGACCGCGAGTGGTCGAACCGCGTCCGGGTTGCGCGGGCGGACGAGAGCTCGGATCTCGAGGGCATCGACATCGGGACGTTGCTCTGCGAATCCGGCAGACCGATCATCTCGATCCTCAAGCTGGACATCGAGGGCGCGGAGGCGAACGTCCTCTCCGAGAATGCCGACGCCTGGCTCGACCGCGTCGGCGTGATCCTCGTCGAGCTCCATGACGACCTGACCTCAGGGGAAGCCTCCGCCGCCCTGGAGCGGGCGACCCGGGAGCGCGACTTCGAGCGGTTGGAGTCCGGAGAGCTCACGGTCCTGGTCAGGCGTTCCTTCGCCGAGAGCCCTCGGCGAGCCGGCTGACACCTTCAGTCGAGCCGGGAAAGCTCCATCGCCTGCTTGAAGAACGGGCTCGTCGACGCCAGGTTGCCGGGCTCGTCGAACGCGGCGAGGCGGCCGTGCTCCAGGATCATGATCCGGTCGCAGATCCGCAGGGTAGAGGGGCGGTGGGCGACGACGAACACCATCGCCTGGCCGCGCAGCGCATCGAGCGTCCCGTGGATCACGCTCTCGCCGATCATGTCGAGCGCGCTCGTCGGCTCGTCGAGGATCACGAGCTCCGGTGCACCGATGATCGCGCGCGCGATCGTCAGCCGCTGGCGCTGCCCCCCCGACAAGGCCCCGCCCCGGTCACCGATCGCTGCGGCGAAGCCTCCCGGTCTGGTGAGGATCTCGGTTTCGAGATGGGCCATGCGCGCCGCGCGGGCCACGTCGTCGTCGTCGAATCCATCCCGGAGGAACCGGATGTTCTCCTCGACCGTCCCGGTCAGCAGGCGAGCCTCCTGGCGCACGAGGGCGAGTCGCGGGTACCAGGACTCGAGATCGAGCTCGTCCGCAGGAATGCCGTTCACGAGATAGCGGCCACGGGTCGGGCTTCGCAGTCGCAGGAGGATCTCGACGAGGGTCGACTTGCCCGCCCCCGACGGACCGGCGATCCCGACGATCTCCCCGCGGCCGACTGCGAACGAGATGTCGGACAGCGCGAGCACCTCGCCGTCGTAGGAGTACGACACCCGATCGAGCTCGAGGCTCTCGAGGCCGCCGACGGCGATGGTCCCACCCTTGAGCTCGTGGCGCCGGTAGGTCTCGATCGCCGTCTCGACGCGCTCGGCGTAGGGGATGTAGTACTGCAGATCGTTGTATGCCCCCTGAAGGAGCTGGCCATAGCTCAGCGACCTGACGAGCAGGACGACCACCGCCCCGATCCCGGCAATCGGGCCGATGTGGAGCTCGTGCAGGAACCAGAGCGCGCCGACGACGAGCAGGAGCGCGAGCGACTGATAGGTCGTCGGGACGAGCCGGTTCAGCACCTGGGCGCGGTAGTACGAGACGGCCACGTCGTTCGCGGCGGTCTTGAGCCGCGAATCGAACTCGTCGTCGACGTGGAACACGCGGCTCTCCTGTGCCAGGTTCACGGCCTGGCTGATCGCACTCCCGTACTCGGTTGTTCCCAGCGACTGCGCCAGGGACTGCTGTTTCGCGAGCCGGGACAGCGGACGGAGCACGACGAACAGGATTCCCGCGATCGCCACCATGACGACCGCTGCGATCGGGTTGACGGCCACCGCCGAGAGGAGGAGGGTCAAGAAGTTGATGCCCGAGGTGACGATTCCGGCCACGACGAGTGCATACGACGCGGCCGCGACCATCTGCGTCGTCGTGAGATCCTGGAGGTGGCTCTGTGCCTCGCTCGACTGCACGGGCCAGCTCGCTCTGATGAACCCCGAGAACAGCTGCGTCCGCGCGGAGACCATCACCTTGGTGCTGATCGAGGCACCGAGCAAGCTCGACCCGGCGAATGCGATCGAGCGCACGACGCAGAGCGATGCGGCGAGCACGAAGAGCGTCGAGAGAGCGAGCTTGTCGGTCGAGAAGATGCCGCCCGATGTCAGGCCGGACTGGCTGCGGGCGAGCCGGAGGGCGATCTGGACGACCAGCACGAGCACGGCGGCCTCCGCGAAGCCACCGAGCGCCGAAAGAACGGAGAGGAGCACGAACTTCCAGGCCCGCGCCCCGGTCATGCTGAGAACAGGAAGGCGCGGGCGTCTCATTCGGAGAACAGTATGGAAGCCGGTCTCGCCTCTGCTCGCCAGCCGAATCTGCCGATCGGCGAGCCGGTGCCCGTATGCTCACTTTTGTGCAGGGGGGTTACCGGCTGCGGGTGAAGCCCGCAGCGATGTTCCGGCCGCGGGAGCGCGAATGACGCCTCGCCCACGGCTGCTCGTCCTGAACCAGTACTACTGGCCCGGGGTCGAGGCGACCGCGTACCTGCTGTCCGAGCTGTGCGACGGCCTCGCGGCCGATTTCGACGTGACGGTGGTCACCGGGAAGCTGCGCGATGCCCCCCGGCCGATGCGCGAGAGTCGCAACGGCGTCGAGATCGTCCGGGTCCCCTCGACCTCCTTCGATCGGGCGACGCTCCTCCCGCGCGCGATCAACTATTCGACGTTCCTGGCCGGAGCGATGTCCGCGGCGCTCACGACGCAGCCGCCCGACATCGTCATGTGCATGACGGATCCGCCGATGCTGGGCGACGTCGCACTTTTCGTCGCGCGGCGCTTTCGCGCTCCGCTCGTGATCGTCAGCCAGGATGTCTTTCCCGAGGTCGCCGTTCAGCTCGGGAGGCTCGAGCACCCGGCGTTGATCGGGCTCCTCGAGCGGATGATCGCGTACTACCTCCGGCGCGCGGACCGGGTGGTCGCGATCGGGGAGACGATGCGCGTCCGCCTCGAGGCAAAGGGGACGCCGAGCAACAGGATCGCGGTGATCCAGAACTGGGCCGACACGGCCGCCGTCACGCCACAGCCACGCCGTGGATCCTGGGCGAAGACGCACGGGCTCGACTCGAAGTTCGTCGTGATGCACTCGGGCAATATCGGGCAGGCGCAGGATCTCGACACGCTCGTCGGCGCGACGACGCTCCTCCGCGACCTGGACGATCTCGCGGTGCTGATCGTCGGGGGCGGCTCGCGTCTCAACGAGCTGAAGACGCTCGCACGCCGGACCGACGCGGATGCCGTCACGTTCCTGCCCTACCAGCCCCGCGAGACACTCTCGGAGAGCTTCTCGGCGGCCGACATCCACTACGTCGGGCTCGCGCGCGGGCTCGCCGGCTACGTCGTCCCGAGCCGGGTCTACGGGATCCTGGCCGCCGGACGCCCCGCGATCGTCTCCGCGGACGCCGAGAGCGAGACGGCCCGCCTGATCCAGAAGATCGGCTGCGGTTTCGTCGTCCCGCCCGGGAGGGTCGATCTCGTCGCCGAGACGATCCGGGACGCGAGGAGCGGCAGATACGACCTCGATGCGATGGGCGCCCTCGGCCGCGAGTACGTGGCGCGAGAGCTCGACCGGACTGCCGCGGTGCATCGCTACCGGGAGCTGCTCTTCGAGGTCGTTGCGAATCGCCGCGGTTCCCGTTCGCGGCGCGAGCATGCGCGCGCCTCCTGAGCGCAGGCTCGCGATCTCCCCGCACGCCGATCACGTCTGCGTGGCCCGCGGCGGGCTCCCGTCCGGACTGCGAAGCTGGGCGAGGCGCTCCGCGAGCACGGGCACTGCGACTCCGGCGGCAACCACGATTGGATCGATGATCCGATAGGAAGAGGTCGCGAGGCGATAGGCGAGCGGGTAGACGTCCGCCCAGTTGACCCAGACCCAGAACGCGAACCCCGCGACGACGAGCGCCGCGGGTGCGAGCCAGCGCGGTTCGCGCGTGCGCCAGGCGAGGGTCGCTCCGAGGACGAGCACGAGTGGCACGAGGAAGAGCCACTCCGTCGGAGTGAGGAGATGGCGGGCGAGCGTCTCCGAGGCCTGCCCGACACGTCCGGTGCGGCCGAACAGGAACGAGGGATCGAGGGCCTTCCCGTAGTCGATGTCGTTGTGGAGCCCGTGGATGCGACGCCAGACGAGGAACGGGGCGGCGGAGAGGAACGCGAGCGCGACGGTGCTCCAGAGCCCGAGAAGTCTCCGCGCCCCGGCCTGTCGTCCGAACAGGGTCGCGACCGCGGCGAAGAGAAGGAGCTGCGGCAGGCCCTCGGTCTTGACCTGCAGCGCGACCGCTCCGCCGAGCCCGGCGACGAGTAGCCAGAATCCTTCTCCGCCGCGGAGCCAGAAGCCGGCACCGAGCAAGAACAGGACGAGATAGACGGCAAGGACCAGGTCGGCGCCGCCACTCTGAGTCTGGTCGAGCAGTTCGTGGGAGCAGGCGAGGAGCGCGATTCCCGGAAGCAGGATCGTCGGGCGGACGTAGCCCCAGAGCAGCCGGACGACAGTTCCCACGAAGGCGATCACGAGGATCGTGAGCTGCCCGTCGACCACTCTCAGATCGACGCCGCCCGCAGCGTGCAGGTCGTTGCCGAGCAGGATCGACCACCACCAGGGGTAGTCGAGATGTGCGAACGGCAGGTATCCGTCGGCTCCGAGGAAGAGCCGGTGATCGAGACCGAGCCGGTCGAGGGCGATCCCTTTCGGCGCCCAGAACGTCCAGGTGTCGTCGAGCCAGGGAGAGGCCCGGAACCCGCCGACGAGCGCGATCACGCCGACCGCCGCGAGGACGAATCCCGCGGCGGTGGAGATCGCAAGCGCCCAGAAGGATCTCGGTGGGGAGGCGCGGCGAGGCGCGGCGGCGACGGGCGTGCTCCAACCGGGACGGAGGACTCGAACTGCGAGACCGACAACGGCCGTCGCGGCCGCGCACGCCTCGAGCGCGCCGGGGGAGGTCTTGCCGCCCGCGACCGCGACCGCGCAGAGCTCGATCCCCACGATCCCGGCGCCGGCGAGGAGGGCGAGACCGGCGTAGCTCGCCCACAGCGCGGCGCGGAGGCGGCGGAGAGGCAGCGCGAGCACGCAGTACCCGCAGGCGAGCAGCACGGCGTCGATCGACGCGACTCCGCCGATGCGACCGAGCCCGCTCACCGGACCATCACGAGTGCGATCCCGGGACCGAGCCTCGTTACGCGGACAGGCTCGAGGCCTCTCGGGAGCAGGGTCGGGGCGTCGTAGCTCAACACCCACGACGCCCTGTCCGGGGCGCTGACCGGAAGCGCGGGAGTGAAGAGCAGGGCGGTCGCGCCGTGAAGGTTCTCGTCGAGCTGCGCGTTCGACGGGTCGTCCCAGATCAGATAGGTCGTTCGATCGGGGAGCACGGCTGCGGCGCGCCTCAGCGCGGCAGCGTCGACCGTCGTGTCGTAGATCGGGTCGCCTGTGTCTGCGCGGTAGTTCGCGAGCTTCGCGATCGGCGACGACAGCGGGTGGGGCGCCGCGGCGATCGCCGCCGTCGCAACGGTGAGCACGGCGAGGATGACGAGCCGCTGCTTCATCTGTCTGCCGAGCCGTTGCTTCATCTGTCTGCCGAGCCGGCGGGGCCGACCCGGGTCAATCTCCAGCCCGGCGCGGCTCGCGTGTCGGCTTCCCGGGGCCCGTCGAGGCGGTCGGGACCTGCAGAAAACGCCGAGAGGTACGTCCATCCACGCGGCTAGTAAAGCAACGTCGTCGCCCGGACAAAGGTGCGCACGACGGCGCGGAAGCCGGCCGCTGCGGATCGGGAAGGCCGTACGATCGGATCGTGATCTCCGTCCGGAGCCGGCTCGAAGGCAGCCCGAGATGATCAGGCGCCTCGTCCGGGCATCCGTCGACTCGCTCCTCCGCGCCCCGCGCTTTGCCGAGCTGGTCGCGAAGACCCTCCCGCCCGACTGCCTGATCGTGCTGAGGTTCCACCGCGTCGGCGAGGGGTTGCCTCCATGGCATCTCGGCGCGACCTCGTCATCTCTCGAGCGTGTGGTTACGACGTTCGCGCGGTGTGCGGCGCCGGTCGACCTCCGAGAGCCCGGAGCGATCGACGGAACCGGGCGGCGGCTCGCGATCACCTTCGACGACGGGTTCGAGGACAACGCCACGATCGCCGCACCGCTCCTCGTGCGCCTCGGCCTTCCGGCAGCGTTCTTCCTGCCGTCCGAGTGCATCGAGTCCGGCCTTCCGCCCTGGCCGGAGCTTGCATACTCGCGGCTGCTGCAGCTCGAGCCGCGGCGGCTCGAGCGCCTCGCCGCTCGCCTCGCGCCCGACCGGAGGGCCGAAGGGCCCCTGCCGTCGGCGCACGCCGTGGTTCACGGGCTCAAGCTGCTCGTTCCCGAGCGTCGCGAGCGCCTCCTGGCGGCGCTGCCGCCGGTAGCCGTTCTCCCGGGGCGGCCGATGACCTGGGCGCAGGCCGGGGAGCTGATCGCCGCCGGCTTTGCGGTCGGCTCGCACGGCCATTCCCATGCCGTCCTGACGATGCTCGACGACGAGCAGCTCGCCTTCGAGCTTGCCGAATCGAAACGGCTGATCGAAGCCCACCTGCCGATCGTGTGCGATCTCCTCGGCTATCCCGACGACCGCACCGACGAACGCGTCACGGCGGCCGCCGCGGCCGCCGGCTACCGGGTTGCGATGAGAGGCGGCAACCGGACGAACCCGAGCCCGGCCTCCCCGCTCTTCCTCAGCAGGATCAGCGGCGAGGACGCCGGCCCTGCGCTGACAGCGCTGCGGTTGCGCCGCGACGCGGTCCGCGAAGACGCCTCAGGCGAACGAACGATCGACGAGACCGACGGCCGGCTCCACGAGTACGGCTTCCGCACTCAGGGCCGCCTCGTGCAGGGCTTCCTCGAGCAGTCCCGTTCCGTCTCGGTTCTGGACGCGGGCTGCGGCACGGCAGCTCTGCTTCCGTGGTTGCGAGATGCGGGTGCGCGCGAGGTCGTCGGAGTCGACGCGGAGCCCGGGAGGATCGCGGCGGCGCGACGGCGGTTCCCGGAGTCGCGCTGGCTGCGCGCCGATCTCAGGAACCTGCCGTTTCCGGCGGCCCAGTTCGACGCGGGCGTGTGCCTCGGCGTCCTCGAATACATCCCGGACCACGCGGCGGCGCTCCGCGAGCTCGTTCGCGTGGTGAAGCCCGGGGGCCCTGTCGTCGTCAGCGCGCTGCAGCGCAACACTCCGAACGAGCTCGGCCTCAGGCTCGCGCGGTTCCTCGGCTTCGGCCCCGACGAGCCCGCACGACCGCTGACGAGGCGAGAGCTCGTACAGGCCGCGGGAGCCGCCGGCCTGCGGATTACGTCGATCCGCACGACCAACTTCTTCGCCTTCCCGTTCGACGCCCTCTTCCCGCGGATGAGCGAGCGGCTTGCCGAACGGTTCGACCGCGCCGGAGCGTTGCCGCTCGTCCGTCGCCTCGGGTCTCAGCTCGTGCTCGAGGGACATGCCGAACCGCCGCGAACCGTCGTCTGGTTGTCCCCGTTCGAGCCGTCGCGGACGACATTCCTCGAGCGCGAGCTCCGGGGCCTGCGCCGTCTCGGTGTTCCCGTCGAGCCGGTGGTTCCGAGACTCGGCCTCGCGGCGCTCGCGACGGCTCGTCGCCGGCCGCTCGGATCGCTCGTCGTGGCCGTGCGGCTTCAACTCCTGAAGGCTCCGCTCGATCGGGAACGCGGCCGGCTCGGGTACGTCGTCCTCGCTCTGAAGGGGATGGCGCTCGCCGACCGGCTCGAACGAACCCCGAGCAGGGTGCACGCGACGTTCGCCGACGGCGTCGGCACCGTCGCCTACTGCGCCGCCGAGCTTGCCCGGGTGCCGTACACGTTCACGGCCCACTCGCCCTACAGCCTCTGGCAGGGCTCGGCGTTGCTGCGCCGTCAAGCCGAGGCCGCAGAG
>DASZLW010000364.1:0-4565 GCA_035552175.1 Gaiellaceae bacterium
CGCATCGAGTTCCCCCAGGCGACGAAGGACATGCACGGGCGCCTCCGCGTCGGTGCGGCCGTCGGCGTCGGGCCGGATGCCGTCGAGCGCGCGCAGGCCCTCGTCGCCGCGGGCGCGGACGTCCTCGTGGTCGACACCGCACACGGCCATTCGCGGGGCGTGATCGAGATGGTCGGCCGGATCAAGAGCGTCTCGGGTGACTTCGAGGTGGTCGCCGGCAACATCGCGACCGCCGAGGCTGCCGAGGCGCTGATCGATGTCGGCTCCGACGCCGTCAAGGTCGGGATCGGGCCGGGCACGATCTGCACGACCCGGATCGTCGCGGGCGTGGGGGTTCCGCAGATCACCGCGATTCACGACGTGGCCGAGCTCGCGAGCCGCTATGGCGTGCCGGTGATCGGCGACGGGGGGATCAAGTCGTCCGGCGACATCGGCAAGGCTCTTGCTGCCGGAGCCGACACGATCATGCTCGGATCGATGCTCGCCGGAACCGACGAGGCTCCCGGCGACGTCGTCTTCTCGCAGGGAGAGCGCTACAAGGAGTACCGCGCCATGGGCTCGCTCGGCGCGATGCGCGCGAGAGGATTCTCGAAGGACCGCTACTTCCAGGGCGACGTCGAGGACGTCGACAAGCTGGTTCCCGAGGGAATCGAGGCTCGGGTCCCCTACAAGGGCGCTCTCAGCGGCGTGCTCTACCAGCTCGTCGGCGGCCTGCGCGCCTCGATGGGCTACTGCGGCGCGCCCACGGTCGACGCGATGAAGCACGCGCGCTTCGTGCGCATCACAGGGGCAGGCCTGCGCGAGTCTCACCCGCACGACATCACGATCACGAAGGACGCCCCGAATTACCGCCGCAGCTGAGGTCGTCCCGGTCACGCCGGAGCCGCTCGTCGAAGAGCGCCCGGTGCTGGTGCTCGACTTCGGCGGCCAGTACTCGCAGCTGATCGCACGCCGGGTCCGCGAGGCCCGGGTCTACTCCGAGCTCGTCTCCCACCGCGCGAGCGCTGACGAGATCCGCCGGCGAAATCCAGCGGCCCTGATCCTCTCCGGCGGCCCCGCGTCCGTCTATGCCGACGGCGCGCCACGCCTCGATCCTGAGATCTTCGACCTCGGGATCCCGACGCTCGGCATCTGTTACGGCATGCATCTGATGGCGCTCGAGCTCGGAGGCCGGGTCGACCGCGCCGCCGGCGAGTTCGGCAAGGTCGAGCTGCGCGCCGGCGACAGCCTGCTCTTCCACGACCTCCCGGCAGAGCAGCCGGTCTGGATGAGCCACCGCGACAGCGTGGTCTCGCCGCCTCCCGGGTCGCGCGTCACCGCAAGCTCCGACTCGACTCCGATCGGCGCGTTCGAGGATCGCGACCGCGGCCTCTACGCGATCCAGTTCCACTGCGAGGTCGCGCACAGCCCGCACGGCCAGGACGTGCTGAAGAACTTCCTCTACGACATCGCGGGCGTCGCCCCGACGTGGACTCCCGCCGCCGTGATCGAGGAGCAGGTGGAGCGAATCCGCGCCCGCGTCGGGACAGAGCGGGTGCTCTGCGGCCTCTCGGGTGGCGTCGACAGCGCAGTGGCCGCGCTCCTCGTCCACAAGGCGGTCGGCGACCAGCTCACGTGTGTCTTCGTCGACCACGGGCTGCTTCGCAAGGACGAAGCCGCTCAGGTCGTCGAGACCTTCGGCGGCGGCTTCGGCGTGCCGCTCGTCCACGTCGAGGCTCGGGACCGGTTTCTCGCGAAGCTCCAGGGCGTCTCGGATCCCGAGACCAAGCGGAAGATCATCGGTACGGAGTTCATCCGCGTCTTCGAGGACGAGGCGCGGCGGCTCGGCAGCGGGGATCTGGGGGACGTGCACTGGCTCGTGCAGGGAACCCTCTACTCCGACGTGATCGAGTCGGGAGGCGAGGACGGGGTGGCCGAAGCGATCAAGAGCCATCACAACGTCGGCGGCCTACCGGCGGACATGAAGATGAAGCTCGTCGAGCCGCTCAGGCTCCTCTTCAAGGACGAGGTTCGTCGTGTCGGCGAGGAGCTCGGGATGCCCGAGCGGATGGTGTGGCGGCAGCCGTTTCCAGGGCCCGGGCTCGCGATCAGGATCATCGGCGAGGTCACCGAAGAACGCCTCGAGACGCTCCGCGAGGCCGACGCGATCCTCCAGGAAGAGATCCGCAAGGCCGGGCTCTACCGCGAGCTCTGGCAGTCCTTCGCCGTGCTCCCCGCGATCCGCTCCGTCGGCGTCCAGGGCGACTCGCGCACGTACGGGTACCCCATCGCGATCCGGGCGGTGACCTCCGACGACGCGATGACCGCGGACTGGGCGCGGCTCCCGTACGACCTCGTCGAACTCGTGGCGTCGCGGATCGTGAACGAGATCCCCGCGGTCAACCGCGTCGTCCTCGACGTCACGTCGAAGCCGCCCGCGACGATCGAGTGGGAGTGAGGCCCGTGCGGGCCGTCCTCGGAGCACTCGTCGCGCTCGCCGTTTTCGCGGCGGCGGGCGCCGCCGGGGCCGCGGGAACACAGACGATCCTCGTCACCTCGGTCACCGTCCTCGTCAGGTCGCACGACGTCGGGCCGAAGGGGCCGAGCAAGGGCGACACCGTCGTGGTGCGCGATCAACTCCTGAACGCGGCGTCTCAGTTCGGAAGGAAGAAGGGAGACACGGTCGGCGCCGACAGCGCGACGGTGACGCTGAGCAGCGCGAACGCGGCGACGATCGAAGGTCGAGCGACCCTTCCAGGCGGGACGATCACGATCTCGGGATCGGTCACGCCCCTCGCGAACGGTGGGCTGATCGCACCGGTGACCGGAGGCACGGGAGCGTTCCAGCACGTGCAGGGGACCTTGACGGTCGGCCCTGGCAAGAACCGCGCGCTGAACACCTACCGGCTCACGCGCTCGACCGGTCTCACCGCGTAGATCCGGCTCGAGCAAACTGCTGCGACAGGACGTGACGTTCGTTGCGGGATGGGGCAGAATGCTGCCTATGCACCGTATTTCCCTGCACCGTATTTCCCTGCACCGTGTTTCGCTGTGCCGTATTCCGCTGCGCCGTGTGTCTACGAACCGGCTTCCGGTCGGTCTGTTCGCGCTCTCGACGCTCGCGCTGATCGTTGCCGGAACGGCGCAGGCGCAGACCGTGAGGATCCAGCTCTCGTCGGTCGCGACGGTGCAGGTCACGCACGACATTGCGCCCAAGAACACGCTGAACAAGGGCGACTGGGTCTTCTTCAAGGACCTGCTGCTGAACCGGGTCGCCCAGTTCGGGAAGGCGAAGAGCAGGCCCGTCGCCTACGACGTCGGAACCGTCACCTACCTCGACGGGGTGAGGCGGACGATGAAGTGCACGGTGACGTTTCCCGGGATCGGGACAGTCACCTACGGCGGCCTCATCGTCGACCGCAAGGACGGCACCACGGTGTTCCCGATCACGGGCGGCACGGGCGGTTTCACAGGCGCGAAGGGAACGATGACCTTCGGCCGGAGCGCGAAGACGCCGGCGAACATCCTCGAGGTGACCGTGCCGGGACACAAGATCGACGTCAACGCCGCCGGCGGCGTCGCGTAAACCGTAGACGCGTCGGGCGGCTCACCCGGTTCCGGCCCAAAAAACCGGTGTCCGACACCGGTTTTTGACCCCTCGAAGCGGCTCCTTGCAGGGGTTTTCGTCGGAGGCTGCGGTGTCCGAACGCGTCGTCTGGCACCTTCTCCACAGGGGGTTGACGCGGACGTGGCCGAGACCCGGTCGAGAGTTCGTGTCGGTCACCCGGCTCCCGGCGCAAGAACCGGTGTCTGACACCGGTTTTTGGCCCCTCGAAGCGGCTCCTTGCAGGGCGTTTCCCTCGGAAGCACGGTGTCCGAACACGTCGTCTGGCACCTTCTCCACAGGGGCCGACCCTGTCGCTCTCAGCCAGGTCTCATCAGAGTTCGAGCCGCGTCGTGTACCGGCTGCGCACGCCGTCGACGAACGCAGCCAGCGTGTCCGCGATGTCCGCATCCTCGATCTCGAGGACGTTCTCGGCATTCCGCTCGCCCGAGCGCGAGAGATTGAACGAGCCGACGAAGACGCTGTCGTCGACGACCGCGAGCTTCGCGTGCATGAAGTCGTGCACGTCCCCCGCCCCGTAGGCGACCGACTCCTTGGCCGTGAAGGGCCCGGCCGCGATGCGGGCGAGGAGCGGGAGCTTCCACGCGCGGCCCCCCGTTTGCCATTGGCGGGCGACGTCGCGCATCTGCGGTGCGTCGAAGCAGCCGCCGAGATCGAGCCGCCCGGCCGCGATCGCGGAGGCGAGGGCGCCCATCACGGGCGGAGCGGTGAGCACGGGCGAGCACAGCCGGACGCGCCGGCGCGCGAGCCCGATCGTCTGGGCGATCCGGTGCGAGAGATCCTCGCCGTGGCCGGGCGTGAACCAGGCCCGGACACCGCCGTGCCACTCCGGCTGCACCGACCCGGTCCCGGCGCCCGACCGCGTCTCGAGCAGCTGCTCGAAGTCGCGCGCGTACGCGGCCGCGACCGCGGTCGACTTCACGACCGCGATCACGTTCTCCTGCCGCGACCACGAATCGTC
>DASZLW010000365.1:0-5112 GCA_035552175.1 Gaiellaceae bacterium
GACCGCGAACGGCACCATCAGGCTCACCGGACTCCCGGCCGGGATCGCCGAGGGGATCGTCCTCGCCCATCCCGGCAACCCGCAGCGTCGGCTCGCGGTTGCCGCCGGCGCGTTCACCGACCCTGCGTCGTTCGCGCCGCACAACGCTCGCGTCTACCGCTTCGCCCTTCCGGCCCCGCGCGCCGCGGGCTGACGTTCCCGGCCTCACGTCCCGCGCGCTGGTCAGTGCGGGAGGGGGCGCTACCCTGCCCCTCGGGCCACGGCACGGTTGCGATCGCCTCGACGCACCCTCGACGAGGGAAAGCGCGGCTTCACGGCTGTCTTTCAGCTGAGACCTCGAAATGCTCCTTGCCGGAACCGCTGCCGCGTCGGGACGGGCGCGGTCTTGGAGCCAGCCGGGCGAGCCGTCGGATGAGCCCGCCGTGCGATCGTCGGGAGCGCGGAGTAGAGTTGGCGAGCGGGCGCGGTCGGAGAGACAATGACTGAGCACCAGACGAGAGGTCGATCGCAATGCCACATTCCGACTTCGACGACTGCAGCGACATCGATGCCGCCGGCAGTCGTGCGACTCCGGTGACGCCGCTCCTTCCGAGCGCGCGGCGCCGTGCGAGCGAGCGGCTCCGCCTCACGTTGTGGATCGCTGCGCTCGTCGGTGTGACGGCGCTCCTCTCATCTGCAGGTGCTGCGAGCGCGCGCCGGGCGGCGGTCGGTGACGTCAACTGGTCGAGCTTCGGCAACGAGCTCGATCAGAACCGATATTCCCCGATCACCCAGATCGGTGCGGGCAACGTCGACCAGCTCGGCCTCGCTTTCACCGTCGATCTCAACAAGCTCGTGCCCGGGATCAAGAAGGGCCAGCAGACCTATCCCATCGTCGTCGACGGCACGATGTACATCACCTCGGGTGACGACCAGGTGTTCGCGATCAATGCGTCGAACGGCAGCATGCTCTGGCACTACGCGCCGGACAACGTCGCGACGTTCAAGAACTTCGGGATCGTCGCGAACCGGGGCGTCGCCTACTGCGACAACCGCGTCTTCCTGCTGACCCTCGACATGACCATCGTCGAGCTCGATCCGGCGACCGGGCAGCAGCTCGCCCGGGTACCGATCTCGCAGGCCGTTCCGGGCGCGCAGGCGAACTACGGCTACTCCGAGACGAGCGCGCCCATCTGCACCGGCAGCAAGCTCATCGTCGGTGCAGCCGGCTCCGAGTACGGCGCCCGCGGCTTCGTGATGGCCTACGACACACCGAGCCTCGCGCCGGCCTGGGCGAACCCGTTCTGGACGATCCCGCCGAACGACACGGAGTGGCGCAAGGCGGCCCGCATCGTCGGCGGCGGCGTCGTCTGGACGCCGACGACGGTGGACACGACCACGAACACGCTGTACGTCGGCACGGGCGCCGCGACGCCTCCGTACTATCCCTCGCTCCGGCCCGGGCCCGATCCGCGCACCGACTCCCTGATCGCGATCGACCTGAACACGGGGACGATGAAGTGGTGGCAGCAGCAGCTCTCGTCGAACCAGTGGTCGTACGACACCTCGCAGCCGCCGATGGTCTACACCGCGAAGGTGGGGGGCAAGACCGAGCGGGTCGTCTCGGTCGCGTCGATGGAGGGCGTGTGGTTCGCCTACAACGCGCTGACGGGAGCGCCGATCTGGCAGCGCGTGAAGGTGATCGACAACGTGGAGCACCCCGACCTCAAGGCGGGCCAGCCGGTCGTGATCTACCCGTCGTCGCTCGGGGGCCTCAACTACTCGCCTGCCTCGTTCGACCCGCAGACGGGCTACGTCTACAACGCGGCTTCGGAGACGGCCTCCGTGCTCGTCGAGCAGACTTCGGCGGAGGAGCAGCGGCAGGCGCTCGTTGCCGGTGACGTGTTCCTCGGGCTCGCGAACGGCGACTACGGTCAGTACCTCGCGAACGGCTGGAAGGACTACGGCTCGGTCAGCGCGATCGACGTCTCGACCGGCAAACGCGTGTGGAAGTTCGACACGCCCCAGCCCGAGCGCGGCGGGCCGACGCTCACGGCTGCGGGGATCGGGTTCGTCGGCGGTGGCGACGGGAATCTCCGGGTCTTCGATGCGAAGACCGGCAAGGTGCTCTGGACGTTCCAGACGGGAGCACAGATCGCGGACGGGCCCTCCGTCTACTCGGTCGGCGGCACGGAGTACGTGGCGATCGGCGTCGGCGGGACGCCGACCTCGTCGGGCGGCGGCACCGTCGCCTCGCAGGTCCAGGTCTTCTCGCTCGGTGGGAGCCATGCCGAGGCGCCGGCGCCGGTCATCCATGGGACGCTTGCGCGCGGCGCGGCGTCGGCGGCCGCTGCCCCGGCCGTGCAGTCCTCGCCTGCTCGCGCGGCGGCGGGCCCCAAGGCGCACGTCACGGGCCCGGGCGGCCTCGTCGTCAAGCCGTGGGATCCGAACTCGTCGAACATCGAGACGGTGCAGGGGCACGTGATGCTCGCCGGGAAGCCCGTCGCGGGAGTCGCGGTCAGCGTCGGCGGGTGGGCCGATCCGGGCCGCACCGATGCGAAAGGAGCCTTCGCCTACCCGCTCGACGTCTCCACACCGGGACGGCACGTGGTGAAGGTCGTCGACGTCTCGCATGGCACGGTCGGCGGGCATTCGCTCGATGCCGCCCAGCGTGTCGCCGTGCTCGGGAGCACCGGCGGGATCGACATCGGGTATGCGGTGGGCGGGCTCTCCGCAAAGCGGGGCGCGAACGGCACGGTCGTGATCGAGGGGCGGATGTCCTACGGCGCAGGCGCGCCGCCGAGCGTCCTCCTCTACAGCTACGAGCTCCGTGGGAAGATCACCGACGCCAACGGCAACCCGGTGAAGGGCGCGATCGTGACCACTCGCACGAACGACCGGCAGTACTGGACGCAGTCGCGGCCGAGCGGCGCGAACGGAAGCTACGCGTCCTTCCTCGTCTCGGCCGACCAGGAAGGCGACGATCCGGTCCCGATGCAGATCGGGATCGCGGTCGGCTCGACGTCCTACGCCGAGCCTGCCACCGATGAGATCGACTTCGCGAAGCTGAAGAGCGCGACGCTCGACGTGCAGCTCCCGGCGTCGGCATCCGCCGGCCTCGTCAAGTCGACGCTCGTGCCGCAGGCCGTCGCCGGCTCGATCTACCAGGGGCTGCTCGTCGGAGTCGTCGGCGGCAAGGGCGGCGTGATCCGGCCGGTCGCTGCGACGTGGTCGGACACGAGCGGTCGGTTCAGCCTCGTGCTTCCGGCGAGCGCCGCGGGTCAGACGGTGCAGTTCTGGGAGGCGCAGCGGCAGTTCTTCTCCGGCACGCCGGCGAAGCCAGGAGGCCCGGTGGACATGTCGGTCTACCCGAAGTCGCTCCCGGCCGGCGCCCCACAAGGCGTGGCCGTGCTGAAGCTCCCGGGTTGAGCCGCGCCGCTCTGACGGCCGCCCTGGTCGTCGTCTACGCCCTCGCCGGCGCGGGTTCCGGGGAGGGAGCCTCCGCGGGTCGAAGCGATTGGCCGCTGCCGAATCTGGGACTGGACTCGACGAGATCGCTCCCCGGCACCGGCATCGACCGGCAGAACGTGCACTCGCTGCGGGTCGCCTGGCGCTTCCGGTTCCCGTACCCGCCCGGCGACTCGGGCGCCTTCACGGCGACCCCGGTCGTCGCAAACGGCGTCGTCTACATCGAGGACATGAGGAGCAACGTGTTCGCGCTCGACCTTGCGAGCGGCAGGGTGCGGTGGCGCCGACTCTTCGGCGCGACCAACCCCGGCCCCGACGGCCTCGCGGTGTCGGGAGGTCAGGTCTACGGCGCGACGGACTCGAGTGCGTTCGCCCTCGACGCGGCCACCGGGAAGATCCTCTGGCGGCACTTTCTCGCCACCTCGCGGGCGCCGTTCGTGGACATCGCCCCGCAGGTGGCCGACGGGCTCGTCTACGTGAGCACGGTCGGATTGCCGCCGGAGGGCGACGGCGTGCTCTACGCGCTCGATCGGACGACCGGCAAGATCCGCTGGCGATTCTCGACCTTCCCGGGCCGGGCCAGGGTGCCCGCGCTTGCCGGCGGCGGGGGCGCCTGGTACACGCCGAGCCTCGCCGGCGGCGACATCTTCTGGGGGACGACGAACCCCTACCCCTATGGCGGCACCCGGAGATACCCGAACGGCGGCGCATATGGGGGGCGGGCGCTGTACACCGACTCGCTCGTCGTCCTCGACGCGGCGACGGGAAAGCTCGCCTGGTACGACCAGGTCACCCCGCACGACGTGAGGGACTACGACTTCCAGCTCCCGCCCGTGATCGGCGAGCTGAGCGGGCGGCCGGTCGTCTTCGGCGCCGGCAAGGCGGGACTGGTGATCGCCTGGAACCGCGCGACGCACAGCCGGCTCTGGGAGACGGCGGTCGGCGTCCACCGCAACGATTCGGGCTCGCTGCCGCGCCGTCCGGTGTCGGTCTGTCCCGGCCTCCTGGGCGGCGCCGAGACGCCGATGGCGAGCGACGGGAAGCGGCTCTATGTCCCGATCGTCGACCTGTGCATGAAGGGGAGCTCCGTGGGCTACGAGGATCTCGATCGCGTCGACGTCGCCGCCCGCGGTAAGGGCGAGCTCGTCGCGCTCGATGCCGTGAGCGGCCACGCGGCGTGGACGCACAGGTTCCCGCAGGCGGACTTCGGGTGCGCGACGGTGACGGGCGGTGTCGTCTTCACCTCGACCTTCGACGGCCGGCTGTACGGCCTCGACACGAGGAATGGGAGGACGCTCTGGACGGCCTCCGCGCCCGCTGGGATCAACGCATGCCCGTCGCTCGCCACGGGAACGCTGCTCGTGGGCGCGGGGGTGAAGCTCACGACGGGGGACGTCCCCGAGCTCGTCGCCTACCGAGCCGGGAGCGGCTCGTGACGGCGCAAGGGGCTCGACTACGATTGGATCCGATGGCCGCGACCCGGGAAAGCGATCGGCTGACGACCCCCGGCGGCGAGATCGCGGCGCGCCTCCTCGAGAACGTCGAGGCAGTCGTCCACGGCAAGCAGGAGGAGATCCGTCTCGTCCTCGCGGCGCTCGTGAGCGGGGGCCACGTCCTGTTCGAGGACGTTCCCGGAACAGCGAAGACCGTGCTCGCGCGCGCAAT
>DASZLW010000366.1:0-2226 GCA_035552175.1 Gaiellaceae bacterium
TCGCCCGCGCCGAGCACGTCCTGCGGCTTCGTCTTCGCCGCCATGATCCCCTTGAGCGGCGGGTAGCGCGGCTCGTTGATCGCGTCGGAGACGGCGACGACAGCCGGAAGAGGCGCCCGGATGCGCTCGTAGCCGAACTCCGTCTGGCGGCGGCCCGTCACGGCGGCGCCGGCGACCACGAGCTCCGCGACCTGGGAGATCGCCGGGCGCTTCAGGATCTCGGCGCACGCGGCCCACAGGCAGGCACCGTCCCCGTCCGAGGACTGCTGCCCGAAGAGGACGAGGTCGGGCTGCTCGCGTTCGAGGGCCGCGGCAAGAGCACGGGCCGTGACGACGAGATCGGCGCCGGCGAACGCATCGTCCGAGATCAGCACCGTCCTGTCGGCCCCCATCGCGAGCGTCTTCCGCAGCGCATCCCCGGCGCGCGCGGGTGCGAGCGAGAGCACCACCACCTCGCCCTCGCCCGATGCCTCGCGGAGCCGCAGAGCCTCCTCGACCGGATGGAGGTCGAAGTCGGAGATCGCCAGATCGCCGGAGCGGTCGAGCCTCCGCGTCGACGCGTCTATCCGCCCCCCGCCGGCCCCACCGGGCACGACCTTCACGCACACAGCGATCTTCACCGGACGCGCACTCTACGTAGCGACGGTTGCGCTAGGCGGCGATGTTCGTCTGCAGGAAGTCGACGATCTCGCTCGTGGCCGCGCCGGGGGTGAACACGGCGGCCACCCCGCCCTTCCGGAGCTCGGCGATGTCCTCCGCAGGGATCGTCCCGCCGACGACGACGAGTACGTCATCGGCACCACGCCCCCGCAGCAGCTCGAGCACCCGGGGAACGAGCGTCATGTGGGCGCCCGAGAGGATCGAGATCCCGATCGCGTCGGCGTCCTCCTGGATCGCCGTCTCGACGATCTGCTCGGGCAACTGGTGCAGCCCGGTGTAGATCACCTCCATGCCGGCGTCGCGGAGCGCGCGCGCGATGATCTTCGCACCGCGGTCGTGGCCGTCGAGCCCGACCTTCGCGATCACCACCCTGATCTTGCCCGCCACGAGAGAGCACTCTAGATGAGTAGTTCCACGAGATCGTCTGAGCCGGAGCGCGATCTGGATCGTCTGGGATGCCGTGCCGGTGCCTCGCCGCTGCATGACGCCCCAATATGGCTTCGCGGCAGAGCGGGGGGCCGGCACGGTGAAGCGCAGGTCTCACAGCGGACGGCCTCATCGTCTGCTGCCAGACCCAAGCTGCTCTGACCGCAGCGGCCCAGGCCGTCCAGATCGTGCAACCGGGCACGCGAGATCGTGGAGCTACTCATCAGGTGCTCGAGCGCTCAGCGCTCGCCACCCGGCCGCCAGAGCGGCTCCGAGCCGCCCGCGTTCGCGGCCCGGGCGAGGATGAACAGGAGATCCGAGAGCCGGTTCAGGTAGACCGACGCGAGCGGGTTGACGGGCCGCTCGAGCCCGGCCGCGAGCACCTCGCGCTCGGCCCGCCGGCACACCGCACGCGCGATGTGCAGGCGCGCGGCGGATTCGGTGCCGCCCGGCAGCACGAAGCTCCGGAGCTCGGCGAGCGGCGCGTTCGCCTGGTCGCACGCGGTCTCGAGCCGGTCGATCGAGCCCTGCGCGATCCGCAGCTTCCCGTCCTCCGGGGCAAACGGGACGGACAGGTCGGCGCCCAGGTCGAAGAGCTCGTTCTGGATCGTCGTGAGGCGCGGGTCGGGTGAGGCGATGACGACCCAGCCGAGAAGCGAGCTCAGCTCGTCGACCTCGCCGTAGGCCCTGACCAGCGGATCGAGCTTCGACACGCGCGTGCCGTCCCCGAGCGAGGTCTGACCGAGGTCGCCACCACGGGTGTAGATCCGGTTCAGCCGGACAGGCTCGTCGCGCTTCCGCGGGCTCACGCCCGGGAGCCTACTTCCGCGAAGCGGGCTACTTCGCGACCGGCTCGAGCTTGTAGCCGACGCCGAAACGGGTGTGGATGAACTCGTTCCGCGGTGCGATCCGATCGACCTTCTGCCGGAGCCGGCGCACGAAGACGTCCACCGTGCGATCCCGATGCGTCTCGCGCCGCCCCCACACCTTTTGCAGCAGCTCGTCGCGCGTGACGACCCGGCCGCGATCGAGGGCGAGCGTGTAGAGGAGCTTGAACTCGGTCGGCGTCAGCCCGGCGTTCACGCCGTCGACGTACGCCTGCACCTCGCGCGGGTCGATCTTGAGCTCCTCGATCTCGAT
>DASZLW010000367.1:0-6146 GCA_035552175.1 Gaiellaceae bacterium
CTCGATCGCGGCGAGCTGCAGGCCGGAGGCGGCCTCGGCGGCGATGTAGTCGAAGTGGGGCGTCTCGCCGCGCACGATCGCGCCGAGTGCGACGACGCACGCGTAGCGGCGCGTCTTCGCGAGCGCCATCGCGGCGAGCGGCAGCTCGAACGCACCGGGGACGATCGCGATCGTGACGGCATCGGGCGCGACTCCTGCGTCCTCGAGGGTCTCCGTCGCTTTCGCGAGCATCCGGTTCGTCAGGCCTCCGTTGAAGCGGGCGACGACGATCGCCACCGTGCGTCGATGCCCCGTGGGCGTGCCCTCGAGCACCGAGTAGCCGTCGGGAACGTCGATCTCCCCGGCGACGTGCTCGACGCTCGTCCCCTCTTCCGGGGCGTCCTCGATCACCTCGGCGCTCTCTCCCTGCGGCCAGTCGGCGAACGGATCGTCGTCCTCTTGCTCCTCCTCGGTCGCCTGCACGTTCTCGACCGAGGCCTCGTCCTCCTCCACAGGGAGGTCGTCGAGCCGAAGCTCCGAGAGGGGCGCTTGCGGGGCCGGCGCGGCCGGCGTCCCCGACGCGTCCGGTGTGGAATCCCGTGTGGAAGCGACCGGTGGCACCGGGCTCGGCGGAACCGTGGCCGGGGCGGGCACGTCCAGAGATCCGTCGGCGTCGGGCCGCTCGGGTGAGAGAGACGGAGGCGTTTCGGCAGGCGGCCCGGGCTGAGCAGGCGGCCCGGGCTGAGCGGGCAGCACGGGTCGAGCGGGCGGCACGGGCGGGCTCGACGGCGCCTGTGCGTTCGCTTCGGCGTCGGCCGGATCGGCCGGAGCCTCGGTGAGGCTCGAGGAGCCCTCGGCGAGCTCGTCGTGGTGGTCGCTCATGTCCGGTTCTCTGCTTCTTGGTCGATGGGGACTTCGAGGTCGGTGCGGGCATCCCAGTCGGGACTCCGGATGTCCTGATGGTGAAGCCGGTGACCGAGCTTATCCCGCTTGGCGGCGAGGTACCGACGGTTCTCGTCGTTCGGGGCCACCTCGATCGGCACCTGCTCGATCACGGAGAGCCCGAACCCGTCGATTCCGGTGAACTTCTTGGGGTTGTTCGTGAGGATCCGGATCGTCGTCAGCCCGAGGTCGGCAAGGATCTGGTTCCCGATCCCGTAGTCGCGGGCGTCGGCGGGAAATCCGAGCTCGAGGTTCGCTTCGACCGTGTCGAACCCCTGCGCCTGGAGCTCGTACGCCTTCAGCTTGTTGAGAAGCCCGATCCCGCGGCCTTCCTGGGCCATGTAGAGCAGGACGCCGCATTCCTCCTCGGCGATCTGGGCCAGCGCCTGGTCGAGCTGTTCGCCGCAGTCGCAGAGGAGCGAGTGGAAGACGTCGCCCGTCAGGCACTCGGAGTGGACGCGGACGAGGACGTTCTCGGCGCCCTCGACGCGTCCCCTGACGAGCGCGAGGTGGGCCTTGCCGGTCAGCTTCTCCCGGAACGCGACCGCGGTGAACTCGCCGAACGGCGTCGGCAGCCTGACGGACGGGCCGCGCTCGACGAGCTTCTCGTGGCGGCGGCGGTACTCGACGAGGTCGGCGACCGTGATCATCTTCAGGCCGTGGCGCTCGCAGTAGGGGACGAGATCCTGGACGCGCGCCATCGATCCGTCCTCGTTCTGGATCTCGCAGACCACGCCGGAGGGATTGAGCCCGGCGAGGCGGGCGAGGTCGACGGCGGCTTCGGTCTGGCCGATCCGCTCCAGCACGCCTCCGGCCTTCGCACGCAGCGGCTGCACGTGTCCTGGCCGGACGAGATCGCCGGCGCCGGCGCCGGGCGCGATCGCCACCTGGATCGTGCGGCTGCGGTCCGCGGCCGAGATCCCGGTCGTCACTCCTTCCCGCGCCTCGATCGTGACGGTGAACGCCGTTCCGAACGGGGACTCGTTCTTCTGCGTCATCAGCGGCAGATCGAGCTTGTCGGCGCGCTCCTCCGTGAGGCAGAGGCAGATCCAGCCACGGCCGTGGGTCGCCATGAAGTTGATCGTCTCGGGCGTCGCGAACTGCGCGGCGATGACGAGGTCGCCCTCGTTCTCGCGGTCGGGATCGTCCACGACGACAACCATCCGGCCCTCGCGGATCTCCTCGATCGCCTCTTCGATCGCGGCGAAGGGCATCGTGGTCGCCATCGACTAAGGCTAGCTTCCGCCGATCAGCAGTCGCTCGACGTACTTGGCGAGCACGTCCACCTCGAGGTTGACGGGGCTACCCGCCGCGAGCTCGCCGAGCGTCGTCGCCTCCAGCGTGTGCGGGATCAGCGCGACCGCGAACCCGTCGCCGTCGAGCGCTGCGACGGTCAGGCTCGTGCCCTGGACGGTGATCGATCCCTTCTCGACCGTGTAGCGCAGGATCTCGAGCGCCGCATCGATCCAGATCCGTCGGCCGTTGCCCTCGTCGGCGACCGAGCGAACGACGCCGACACCGTCGACGTGCCCCTGCACGTAGTGGCCTCCGAGCGGTTCTCCGGCGCGGAGGGACGGCTCGACGTTCACGCGCGAGCCCGTGACGAGGGCGCCGAGCGAGGTGCGTGCGATCGTCTCCGGCACCGCGTCGAAGGCGATGCGCCCGTCCGTCGTCTCGACCGCCGTGAGGCAGCACCCGTCGACGGCGATCGAATCTCCGATCGCGGTGGTCGCGGCGGTCGCGGGCGCCTCGATCTCGAGCCGGATCCCACCGGAGGAGCCGGTGATCGCGGCTGCACGCCCGACCTCCCTGACGATTCCGGTGAACACGTGCCCAGGGTAGTGGACTGACCACTGTGCGACCCCGGGGCTCGGGCACGCGCGGCCCGCCTGGCGCGGTCGAGCGCCCCTGGCAGACGGCCCGCCTGACAGCGTCGTGCGCCCTCGCCCCCGGCACGCTCGTCGCCAGGAGACATGTCCCGGCAGGTCACGAAGCCGACGCACGAAGCCGACGCACGAAGCCCACGCACGAACCCCACCCACCCGGGGTTGCGGCCCAACCTGAATTTTACGCCGGAACCTGTCACGAGTCTGTGCCGCCTTCCTTAAATCGCTCCGTCCAGCGGCCCGCGAAACGGCCCTCGCGCACCGAATGGGGCGAGCGCAAGCCACGCTCACCCACATGTCGACGTCGCGGCCGACCCGTCAGAGCTCGCGCGCGTAGGCCTCGAGCAGGACGTCCGTCCCGACGAGCCGGCTGCTCAGGTGCGAGAGCATCCGCGTCGATCCGGGTCGCACGAGCGGCCCGAAGCCTTCCGCGCCGGCGAGCACCGGCGCCACGAAGACGAGCAGCTTGTCGACGAGCCCCGCCTCGAGAAATGCGGTCGCAACCGTCGGGCCGCCCTCGAGCAGAAGCGACTGGACGCCCTCGGCGGCGAGGGCCCGCATCTCGTCGGCGAGCGGCCCTGACCGGAGCTCGAGCTCCGAGCCGTCGGGAAGAGGCCCGCGCCCGAACGCGAGCCGCCGCGGCTGGCCGCGCGACACTGCCACATCGCGCGCATCGAGTCGGGGGGAGTCGGCGCGCACCGTACCCATCCCGACAGCGACGGCATCCGACGTGGCGCGAAGCTCGTGGACAAGCCGGCGACTCTCCTCTCCGGACACCCAACGGCGCCCCGGGACGACGACCGACCCGTCGAGGGTCACCGCTGCCTTGTAGGTCACGAACGGGCGCCGCTCGGAGACCCAGACGCGCCACGCCTCGTTCTGCCGGCGGGCCTCCCAGGCGTCGAGGAGCTCGACCTCGACGCCGGCCGCTCGGAGCGCTTCGATCCCTCCCGCGGCCTGTGGGTTCGGGTCGCGCGCGCCGACGACAACGCGTGCGACGCCCTCCGCGATGATCCGATCGGTGCACGGCGGCGTCGTCCCCTGGTGCGCGCACGGCTCGAGCGTCACGTAGAGCGTCGATCCGCGGCCCGCCGCGCCTGCCGCGTCGAGCGCGACGACCTCCGCGTGCCGTCCGCCCGCCTCCGTGACGCCCTCCGCGACGACATCCCCGTCCTGCATGACGACGGCCCCGACCGTGGGCTTCGGATAGGCGCGGCCGGACGCGGCCGCGGCGAGGTCGAGCGCGCGCGCGAGGCTCAACGGACGATCACGCGAGCGCCTGGACGAGGCGCCGGTAGGCGCGAGGGAGATCCTCCCGGTCGAAGATCGCGGCTCCGACGACGAGCAGGCGCGCCCCGGCCTGGTAGAGCTCCTTCACGTTCTCGTGCGAAAGCCCGCCGCCGACCTGGATCGGCGTGCCGGGGACGAGAGCACGCGAGAGCAGCCGCACGTTCTTCAGCTGCTCGTACTGATGAGCTCCCGGGCTCCGGACGAGATCGGGAGCGAGCGCCGAGACGGCCTCGAAATCGGTTCCCTCGGCGACCGCGAGGCCCGCCGCGAGCCCGTGCTCTCGTGCCCAACCGAGCGTTGCGCGCGCATCCGCGACCGCCTCGTACTGGACGGTGACGCTCGAGGCGCCTGCCTCGGCGACCGCCGCGAGCGCGCCCGGGCTCGGGTCCCCGTCGATCTGGATCGAGATCACGCCGTCGTACCGTTTCGCGAGCGGCGCGAGGAGCCGTACGGTCGAGAGCGCGCCGAGGTCGGCGCCGACGCGAACGTGGAAGATCCGGCAACCCGTGCGCAGGAGCGCGTCCGCCTGACCTGCGAGGAGGACGGGTTGAGACCGCGAGACGGCGGCGACGATCTCGACCGTCCGGATCCAGCGATTCCAGCTCATCGATTCAGGATCCTAGAGGAGCGAACGTCGACCGATTTTCCATCCGGGTTACGCTCCCGGCATGAAACCGCGGTTCCGCCAGGGTGAGATCGTCCGCGTGCTGGGTGCGAGCGAGGAGCTCGCGCTCCCCGGCAGCGAGGGGCTCGTCGAGGAGACGGCCGGCCCGAACGACGAGGGGACCGGCTGGAACGTCGCCGTGCGGCTCGGCGGCACGGAAGGTGGCGACTCGCTCGTCCTGCTGCCCGAAACCGAGCTCGAGCCGACCGGGATGGGTGAGAACGAGCGCGGGGAGCGGACCATCCTCGACGACCTCCCGCAGCCCGAGGAACCACGCAACTGCCTCGAGCTTCGGCTGTTCACCGAGATCACCGACGGGATCGAGGCGGCGCGCGTCGCGGAGACGATCGAGAGCGATCTCGTCGAGCTGCTCGGCGGCGCCGCGATCGTCATCGAGGCCGAACGCCACTGGTCCGAGCCCTACAACTACGAGCTGAGCGTGCTCGTGCGGCCGCTCGACAACCCGGTGGATGCCCTTCGTGCGATCGCCGAGGCGGGCGGCCGGGGCTGGATCGCGATGCGCGACGACGGCTGGCGCTGCGATCTCTGGTGGAGCGCGACCGGGGACGAGGACGCGGTCCTGATCGTTCCCGAGGTCCACGGCGCCGAGGTCGCGTTCCTGCCCTGGACGAGCCCCGTGCGGAGGCCGCAATCCGAGCGTCCTCTCGTCGCGGTCGACGTCCCGGAGACACTCGACGAGCCCGAGTACGTGGAGCCGGAGAACGAGGAGCCCGAGAACGAGGAGCCCGAGGCCGAGGCGGAAGCGGGCCCCGACGAGGACGAGCTCGACGACTGAAACACGCCTGCCGCCGCGGTGAGCCGAGGCTCCGCGGTGAGACGTGAGCTCAAGCGACGCGCAGGCGCGCGATGAAGAATCCTGAGGTGCCGTGCGTGTGCGGTGAGGTGAGCAGGAACTCCGGCCGCTTCGGATGCGCGAAGCTCGGCCATTCCTCTCCGAGCGGATCGGGCTCGAGGCCGACCGCGTCGACGACCGCTTCGTTCTCGTCGGCGTTCAGCGTGCAGACCGAATAGGTGACGGTGCCGCCCGGGCTCGTGCGTGCGGCGGCGGCGAGGAGCAGCTCCTGCTGCAGGCCCGGGAGCGGGCTCGCGCGCCAGCGGAGGTCGGGCCGCCGGGCGAGAACCCCGAGCCCGGAGCACGGCGCATCGACGAGGGCGCGGTCGAACCCGGACTCGTCGAGCCGGCGTACGTCGGTGTTCACGACCCTGACGTTCGTGCGGCCGAGACGCTCGAGGTTCGCGGTGAGCTCGCGGGCGCGGCCGGGATGGAGCTCGACCGCCGTCACGTTTCCGGACAGCATCGTCGTCTTCGCGCCGGGGGCGGCACAGGCATCGAGCACGTTCTCGCCCTCCTGCGACCCGACGGC
>DASZLW010000368.1:0-3099 GCA_035552175.1 Gaiellaceae bacterium
GACGCGATCTCCCTGAGCCCCTCCCACGCGACCGTCTGCGCATGGAGGCCCTGCACGGCGTCGGGGATGTCGGACGAGAAGTGCTCGGGCGCGAGCAGCCCCGAGGATTCCTGGCGGCGGCCGAGCCCGGCGACGTAGCCGGCGAGCTTCGGCGTCACCTCTCCGAGGAACCGGCTGTCGTCGAAGAGACGGACGTAGACCGCGGCGGCGAGCAGCTTCTCGCCCATCGTCCAGCTCGGGTAGGGGCGCGGCTTCCGGGTCAGCGAGACGCGGAGGATCGTGCGGCTGACCTGCTGGAAGCCGAGCTCGGCCATCACCTGTGCGCCGTCGAGGCTTTCCGGGAAGGAGAACTCCTCGTACGGGTTGCCGAGGCTGTAGCGCCACGAGAGCCCGAGGTCCTGGACGACGAGCGCCCGCTCGGCGTTCATCACGCGGGCCTCGGGCACCTCGAGCTCGGCTCCCTCCGCAAGGCGTTGCTTCCAGTAGCGGATCACCGAGTCCCGGTCCCGGGCGTACGCGGCCGCGCCGACATCGGGGACGCCGTTCCCGGGAGGGCCGATCCACGCGGCGTACACGGTTCCGGCCGCGAAGGTCAGCGACCGCCCGTCCCAGCGCGGATTGCCTGCGAAGGCGAGATACGTCCGGCCGTTGCGAACGAGGCGGTCGCCTTCTCGGCGCAAGCCGGAGACGGTCGGCGTCAGCCCGATCGCCCCCGGGCCGGAGATGCGGATGAAGCTGACGAGCGGGCTCGCCGGCGAGCCGCCCGAGTGCGCCGCAAACGACTCCTCCGTGTATCCCGCATACCGCGTCTCGAGGATCGGCAGCCAGCCCTCCGCGAGCCGCGCCGGCGCGAGCCGCGACAGGCAGGCGCCGTACCTGCCGCCTCCGACCGAGACGAAGACGCCGGGACCGGCGGTCGACTGCGAGATGATCTCGCTCCCGTCGGCGACGTGGAGCGCGACCGAGCCGGCGCCGTCGGGGCTCTCCGGTTGGTCGAAGGCGAGGTAGTAGGCGCCCGAAGGCGTCAGCGGTCGCCCCTTGCTCGTCCGCGCGTAGAAGAGGGGCGCGAGGTCTCTGCTCGCACCGGCGAACGTCGGGCCGCCCGGTGCTCGCAGGAGCCGCTCTCCCCAGAGATCCGTCTTCGACTCGAGGGCCGCCGCGACGCGCGCCCGGTAGGCGGCGCTTGCTTTCGGCGCCGCGCACGCCGCCGAGGCCGTTCCCGGGGCTCCGGCGAGCAGCGCCGTTCCGGCGACGACCGTGGCGATGAGCGCGCTGCGAGTCCGCACCGGGCGGGCTCAGCTGCTCGAGCGAGCGGCGTGCCTCTCCACTGCGGTGAGCCCACCCCGCGTACGTGCGGGCTTCTTCCCGTCGAACGCGGCGGCGAAGACGTCCTCGATCGTGTCGGCCGGGATGAACTCGAGCTGGTCGCGCGTCTCGGGCGGTAGCTCGCTGAGGTCGTCGACGTTCTCGCGCGGGAGGATGATGCGCTTGAGCCCGGCCCGCTGGGCGGCGAGCGACTTCTCCCGGATCCCGCCGATCGGCAGCACCTGGCCTGTGAGGGTGATCTCGCCCGTCATCCCGACGTCGTCGGCGACGGTCTCGTCCCGCACGAGGGAGGCGATCGCGGTCGCCATCGTCACGCCCGCCGACGGCCCGTCCTTCGGGACCGCTCCCGCCGGGACGTGGATGTGGATGTCGTGCTCCTCGAACCAGTGCTCGTCGACGCCGAGGTCGGCCGTGTGCGAGCGGACCCAGGAGAGGGCTGCGCTCGCGGACTCGCGCATCACGTCGCCGAGCTGGCCGGTGACGGTGAGCGCGCCTTTCCCCGGGTAAGCCGCCGCCTCGATGAAGAGCACGTCGCCGCCCGCGGCGGTGTAGGCGAGCCCCGTCGCGACCCCGGCCTGCGAGGTGCGCCGGCGTACCTCACCGGAGAAGTGGCGCGGCCCGAGCCATTCGCGAAGCCGCTTGTCGTCGATGCGCATCTTCTGGGCACGGCCCTTTGCCACCTGCGTCGCGGCCTTCCGGCAGACGTCGGCAAGGCGACGTTCGAGCGTGCGGACGCCGGCCTCGCGGGTGTACTCGCGGATCACGGTGCGGAGCATGGTGTCCGACATCGTCAGCTGGGAGCGCTTGAGCCCGGACGCGACGAGCTGCTTCGGCAGGAGGTAGCGCTTCGCGATCGCGAGCTTCTCGGCCTCCGTATAGCCCGAGAGCTGGATCGTGTCCATCCGGTCGAGCAGCGGCCCCGGGATCGTGTCGAGGGTGTTCGCGGTGCAGATGAAGAGCACCTTCGAGAGGTCGAACGGCAGGTCGAGGTAGTGGTCGCGAAAGGTTCTGTTCTGCTCCGGATCGAGCACCTCGAGCATCGCGCTCGACGGGTCGCCGCGGAAATCCGAGCCCATCTTGTCGATCTCGTCGATCAGGATCACCGGGTTCCGCGACTCCGCGTCGCGGAGCGAGCGGATGATCGTGCCCGGCATCGCGCCGATGTAGGTACGCCGGTGACCGCGGATCTCGGCCTCGTCACGGACGCCGCCGACCGACATCCGCACGAACTTCCGTCCGAGGGCCCGCGCGATCGACTGCCCGAGGGAGGTCTTGCCGACGCCGGGAGGTCCGACGAAGCAGAGGATCTGGCCGGAGATCTCGTTCCGCAGCTTCGCGACCGCGAGGTGCTCGACGATCCGCTCCTTGACCTTCTCGAGGTCGAAGTGATCCTTGTCGAGCACCTTCCGGGCGTTGTCGAGGTCGAGGTCGTCGTCGGTCGCCCGGTCCCACGGGAGCGTCTCGATCCACTCCAGGTAGGTGCGGATCACGCCGTACTCGGCCGCGGCGGACGGGAGGCGCTCGAGCCGGCCGAGCTCGCGGTCTGCGACCTTGCGCACCTCCGCCGGCAGCTCGAGTGCCGCGATCCGCTCGCGCAGCTCGTTCATCTCCGCCTGCTCGGGGTCGCCCTCGCCGAGCTCCTGCTGGATCGCCTTCAGCTGCTGGCGCAGGAAGTACTCGCGCTGGCCCTTCTCCATCTCGGACTGCACCTGCGACTGGATCTTCGAGCCGAGCTCGAGCACCTCCGCCTCGCGCGACAGGATCGCCGAGACC
>DASZLW010000369.1:0-3535 GCA_035552175.1 Gaiellaceae bacterium
CCTGGCTCATCGGCTTCCAGAACTCGTCGATCACGTCGATCGGGTTCCCGTCGATCGTCGAGACGGGAAGCTCGAGGTGCTCCGCCCACAGCTCGAGTCGGGTTCGCCTCGCCAGATCGGGATCGTGCATCACGACGTTCATCTCGGTGTCGTTGAACAGCGAGTGCTCGTTGAGGTTCGCGGATCCGATCGTGAGCCACGCATCGTCCACGATCCCGACCTTCGCGTGGACGTAGATCGGATCGGCTCGCGGGCCGGAGCGCGCGTAGATCGTCGAGGCGTAGACCCGGCCGTGGCCGTCGTCTGCGTCGAGCAGCTCGCCGAGAACGCCGCGGGTGTCGTCAGCGCCGTTGTTCGGCTTCGCCGGTAGGAGGAGCAGGAGCCGGAAGTCGTCGGACGGCGGGTGGGCGATCTTCTCGGAGAGGACCGCGGCGATCTCCGGCGACCAGAGGAACTGGTTCTCGAGATAGATGAAGCGCTCGGCTCCTCTGAGCGCTCTGAGGTAGGACTCGAGGATCGAGAAGACGCCCTTCGGCGCCGCGGCGTAGATCTTCTCCGGCACCGTGCGGACGACCTGCACCTCGACGTGCCCGGCCGGTTCCGCGGCAGCCGGGGTTGGAAGCCGCTTGCCGGTGACCTCGTGCCAGCGCATCGCGAAATGGTCGGCGACGTCGGTGACCGCCGGTCCCTCGATCCGGGTCGTCGCGTCGTGCCAGCCGATCGTCGCGCGGGCCGGGTGATGCCGGTGGTCGAAGCGGTCTCCCGCCTCGGAGGTCAGATCGAGGCCGCCGACGAAGGCGATCCGATCGTCGATCACGATCGTCTTCTCGTGGTGGCAATGCATGGGCCGCTCGCGGCTGTCGAGCGCGAGCTCGATGTTCGTCTTCTCGACGAGGCCTTCGCGCATCTTCTTCACATCGCCCCGCGACGGGCGGAACAGGGGCAGCGGCGCTCCGCCCCAGGAGAGGACGCGGACGTCGATGCGCTCGGCGAGGTCGGCCAGGACGTCCCGGAGGACGACGGGATCGCGGCCGCGCTTCAGCGCGAACGACGGCGTGAAGAACCAGCCGGCGATGTGGACGTGGGATCGGGCCTTCGCCAGCTCGTCGGCGATCGCCGCGAGGATCTCGACGCCGTCGATCAGGACGTCGACGGAGTTGCCCGGTCGTGCGGGTTTGTCGCGGGTCGCCCACCCGCCGGCTGGGGCGTCGAAGGCATCCTCCCACCCGATCCGGCGGAGGCGCCGGTGGTGGTGCCTGCAGATCTGGCTGCTGATCTGATCGCCGAGCCAGCCCTCGGCAGGTGCCGAGAGGGCGCGAACAGCCCGCACGCCTCTGCTCGGCGTCTCTTGGGGTTGAACGGGGGGAGAGGCGGGCATGCCCTACCGGGCCGGCGATCCGGACGAGGATCGGCGGAGCCGGCTGTCCGGCGAGGCGCCCTGCGGTTGGGATTCCGCAGCGCGTGCGGCGATCTCGGCCGCGGCGCCGAAGACGAGGAGCCGGCCACCGAAGGCCACGGCGCAGATCGCGAACCACGCCCAGCCGAGGAGCAGCCCGCCGATCACGTCGGTGAGCCAGTGAACGTCGAGCAGCACACGGCTCGACGCGACCGCCACGGCGATCCCCACGGCTGCGCCGGCCGCGACAGCCCTCGCAGCGCGGCCGCGGTGACGGCCGGCGAGCAGCGCCACGGCTGCGTAGAACGCCGCGGCCGTGGTCGTATGACCGCTCGGGAAGGACGGCCCGAGGGTCGCGGCGGCAGGATTGAAGGCCGGCCGCGCGCGATCGACGATCACCTTGATCGTGTTCGCGAAGATCTCCTCGCCCCCGATGACCACGACGAGGAACGGGACGATCCACCGGCTCCTCGTCCGCAGGACCTCGACGATCGCGACCACGACGGAGAGCCCGATCACCACCGTGATCGAGCCAAGCTGCGTCACCCAGTCGAGCCCGTGGGTCGACCAGGAGGTCGCGTGACGGTCGCCCCATCTCGCGACGCCGCGGTCGAGCTCGATCAGCGTCCCGTTCGTCCGCACCAGGAACGCGAGGAGCCCCAGGCCGATCCCGGCGACGATCGTGAAGGCGAGTGCGAGGGTGAGTGCGAGCCCTGTCGCCGAGTCCGGGTCGAGCCGCCGAGAGAGGTGGTGCCGGAGCGACGGGTGGCGACGGACGGTGGCACCGACGCTCGCCGCCGCCTCGACGACCGGCAGCTCCTCGAGTGCAGGCGTGGCCGATGGGCCGCGACGGCGCGGGTAGCGCCGGGCGATGACACCCGCAATGGTGCCGGTGATCACTGCGAGCGCGATGAGTAGCAGGATCGGCATCTAGGCGATTTTCCCGTCAGGACGACGTCTTTGTTTGCCCGTGTTCTCTGTTGGGGAAACATGTTTCCATGACCTCTGTCCTCTCGACCAGCGGGCGGATGCCGGTTCGGAGCTCGGCGATCCACGACCGCTCGGGCATCCCCGTTCTGGAGGCCTCCGGCGCGACGCGCTTCGGACGGATCGCGATCGCGACAGGCCGCCTGGGCCATCCTGCCCTCGTCTTCTTCGCTGCCGTCGTCGCGGGGCTCCTGCTCCTCGCAGCCTGCTCCATGGGGCTCGGATTCCTGCTCACGCACGAACTCTCTCACGCGCCCGGGCTCGGAACCGCAAATCGCCACGTCGACGCGTGGCTTGCCGCAAGGCGGACGCCGGATCGGACGGAGGCATCGCTGATCGGATCGATCGTGGCGGGCGGGGTCGTCCTGCCGATCGTGGCGGGGGTGTTCGCGCTCGGCTGCCTGGTGCTTCGCAAATGGAGGGTGGCGGCGTTCGGCGTCTTCGCCCTTGCCGTCGAGTCGGGCGCGTACCGGATGACGACCCTCGTGATCCACGAGCACCGGCCTCGCGTCCATCGCCTCGAGCAGCTGCCGGTGAACGCGAGCTATCCATCGGGCCACACGGCGGCGTCGATCGCCGTCTACGGGGGCCTCGTGCTGCTCCTGACCTCGAAGGTCGAAAACCGCGCCCTCCGCGCGGTCGCCTGGACGATCGCGGTCGCAATGCCGGTCTACGTCGGGCTTTCCCGCATGTACAGGGGCATGCACTACCCGCTCGACGTCACGGGCGGAGCACTCCTCGGGATCGGGGCCCTCTGCGTCGTCGTCTTCGCGTGTCAGGCCTCGGGAGCGGCCGCCGACCGCCGCGAGCAGGGCGGGGATCGATGAAGGTCGCGGTCGTTGCGCACGCGGGGAAGACGCTCGGCGGGGGGCTGCTCGAGCTTCGCCGCACGCTCGAGGCCGAGGGCGTCACCGACCCGTTCTGGGCGGAGGTGCCGAAGAGCCGCAAGGCGCCGGCTCAGGTGCGGCGCGCCGTTGCGCAAGGAGCCGAGCTCGTCTTCGCATGGGGCGGCGACGGGATGATTCAGCGCTGTATCGACGTCCTCGCCGGAACGGAGACCGTGCTCGCCGTGATCCCCGCCGGAACGGCGAACCTCTTCGCGACGAACCTCGGGATCCCGCAGGACATCGGACAGGCGGTCGCACTCGGCCT
>DASZLW010000370.1:0-3537 GCA_035552175.1 Gaiellaceae bacterium
CTTCAGCGAGCTCCAGGCCTCCGCGATCCTCGAGCTCCAGCTCCGCCGCCTCACCGGGCTCGCCCGCAGGGAGGTCGAGCAGGAGCACGCCGACCTGATGGAGCGGATCGGCGAGCTGCGCGACCTGCTCGGGGACGAGGCGAAGATCGACGCGCTCATCAAGCAGGAGCTGCTCGAGCTGAAGGACGCCTACGGACGTAACGACGAGCGGCGCACCGAGATCGTCGCGGCCGAGGAGGAGCTCGAGCTCGAGGACATGATCGCCGAGGAGCCGATGGTGATCGCGATCACGCGCTCCGGGTACATCAAGCGGCTGCCCGTGACCTCCTACAAGGAGCAGCGCCGCGGCGGGATCGGCGTGATGGGGATGGACCTCAAGGACGAGGACTACATCGAGCATCTCTTCGTCGCCTCGACGCACGACTACGTGCTCTTCTTCACCTCGGTCGGGAAGGTCTACCGGCTCAAGGTGCACGAGCTTCCGCTCGGCTCGCGGCAGTCGAAGGGCCGCGCGATCGTCAATCTCCTGCCCTTCAGGCAGGGGGAGCAGGTGCGGGCCGTGATCCAGACCCGGAAATTCGAGGAGGCCGAGTTCCTCCTCTGCGCGACGAAGAACGGGGTCGTGAAGAAGACGGCGCTCGCGGAGTACAACACCCCGCTCAAGGCGGACGGGATCATCGCGATCAAGATGCGCGAGGGCGACGAGCTCGTCGCCGTGCGCCACTGCTCGCCGGGCGACGACATCCTGCTCGTCTCTCGCAAAGGTCAGGCGATCCGCTTCTCGGAGGCCGACGCCCGCGCCATGGGGCGCTCGACCGAGGGCGTTCGCGGGATGATGCTCCGCGGGGACGACTCCGTGATCGCGGCCGAGATCGCGCGCGACGACTCGGATCTCCTCGTCGTGACCGAGAACGGCTACGGGAAGCGCACGCGCGTCTCCGAATACCCGCGGAAGGGGCGCGGCGGGATGGGAGTCCAGACGGTCAAGCTCACGCAGGCGCGCGGTCAGCTCGCGGGAGCGCGCGTCGTCCGCGACGGCTACCAGGTGATGCTGATCTCGACGGGCGGCACCGTGATCAAGATGCCGGTCGAGGACGTCAAGCGGCTCGGGCGCTCGACCCAGGGCGTGATCGTGATGCGCCTCCGCGACCGTGACGGCGAGATCGTCTCGTCGCTGGCGCTCGTCGTCGAGAGCGAGGACGTCGAAAGCCCCGACGGCGACTCCCTCGCGGATCTCGCAGAGGGCGAGCCGGCGGCGGGTGCCGTGGGCCCGGACGTGGTCCTCGGCGAGGAGGACACGAGCGACGAGGCGGGCCTTCCGGACGACGAGCCGTCGTCCGAATAACCGAGCTGTCACCGCGTTCGTCTTCTCGCCCGGCAACGGACGCGATATAAAACGGGTGAGCGCGCGGTGGACGCGCGACCCGGAGGGAGCGCCGCATGGCAGACGCAGACGAGGAGGTCGTCCTCGAACCGGTCGATCTGGCAGATCACATCGCCGGTCTCGAGCTCTACCTCGGCCAGGTGTGCCGGCTCGCCGGCATCTCGCGGATGCAGCTCGACTACTGGACGAACAAGGCGCACATCCCCACGAAGGGCAAGAAGCAGCGGATCTACGACCTCGAGGCGATCGAGACGGTGATGTTGATCAAGCAGGCGAAGGACAAGGGGCTGAACCTCGCAGCCTCGATCGCCGCCGCGCATCGCTTCCGCGCCGAGCGCGACGCGGGCGGCGTCTAGCGTCGGGGCTACGTGTTCCTGTCGCCCTTCGGCAGGAACGACGAGATGATGTCGACGGGCGCCGGGAAGACGATCGTCGTCGACTGCGACGAGCCGAGCTCGAGCAGCGTCTGCAGGTAGCGGAGCTGGAGCGCGATCGGGTGCTCCTCGATCACGAGCGCGGCGTCCTTCAGCCGCTCGGAGGCCTGGAACTCCCCCTCGGCGTTGATCACCTTCGCGCGCCGTTCGCGCTCGGCCTCCGCCTGACGTGCCATCGCCCGCTGCATCCCCTGCGGGATCTCGACGTCCTTGACCTCGACGACCGAGACCTTGATGCCCCACGGCGCCGTCTGCTCGTCGATGATCCCCTGCAGGATCGCGTTGATCTTCTCGCGCTCCGAGAGAAGCTCGTCGAGCGAGTGCTGGCCGAGCACCGACCGGAGCGTCGTCTGCGCGATCTGCGAGGTCGCGACCATGTAGTTCTCGATCTGGACGATCGCGGCCTTCGCATCGACGATCCGGAAGTACGCGACGGCGTTCACCCGGACAGGGACGTTGTCCTTGGTGATCACCTCCTGCGGCGGGATCTGCAGCGTGATCGTGCGCAGGTCGACCCGGACCATCTTGTCGACCACGGGGATCAGCCAGAAGAGGCCCGGCCCCTTCGGCTCGGGGAAGAGCCTGCCGAAGCGGAAGACGATCGCCCGCTCGTACTCGCGGGCCACCTTGATCGCGGCGAAGAGGTAGAGCGCGAACCCGAAGAAGAGAACCGCGACGACGATGATGACTGCGGACACGCCCGGATCCTATGCGAGTTCGATCGGCATCGTGGGCCCGGGCTCGCCGTTCACGTCTCAGACCGGGTGCACGTGGAGGGTGAGCCCGTCGAGGGACTCGACCTCGACTCGCTGACCCGTCGAGAGCGGCGCTGCGGCACGTGCTCTCCACAGCTCGCCGTGCACGAGCACCATCCCGCTCTCGCGCACGACGCCGTGCATCCCGACGAGCTCCTGCGGCCCGACGGCGACGGGTTTGTGCCGGATCTTCACGGCCTTCGAGACGACGATCGACCACGCCCCGCCGAGGACCACGGTGATCGACACGATCAGCGGGATCGAGGTCTGCCCGCTGCTCGACGGGAACAACGTGACGAGCCCGATCGAGAGCGAGACGAGCCCGAAGATCGTCAGGACTCCGTGCGTGGGCACGTGCGTGTCGATCACGAGCAGGCCGACGCCGAGGAGCACGAGGAGGAGCCCCGTCCACGAGAGCGGCAGCACGTAGAGCCCGAAGAGCGCGAAGACCATCGACGTGGCGCCGACGACGCCCGGCACGATCGCGCCGGGGTGGAAGATCTCGAACCCGAGCCCGGCGATCCCGGCGAGGAACAGGAGCGAGACGAGATTCGGGTCGAGGAGCGTCGAGAGCAGGCGGGTGAAGATCCCCGGGCTCACGTTGACGACCGCGGCGTCCTTCGTGTGCAGCGTCAGGTGCGCAGGAATGGTCGTGCGACCGTCGATCGTGTTCAGGAGCGCCGGCAGGGTGGGCGAGATCAGGTCGATCACGTGGATCTGGAGCGCCTGGGCATCGGTCAGGTTCGAGGCGACACGGACGGCCTTGTCGGCCCAGGCGGCGTTGCGATGATGGCTCGACGCGAGGCCTCGAAGAGATGCGGCCGCATCGTTGATCACCTTGCGGCGCAGGTCGCTGCCCAGGTTCGCTCCCGTGGAGTCGATCGGGGTCGAGCTGCCGATGTTCGTCTCGGGCGCCATCGCGAGCACGTCGGCTGCCTCGGAGATCCAGACGCCGGCGGAGGCG
>DASZLW010000371.1:0-11225 GCA_035552175.1 Gaiellaceae bacterium
CGCGGCCGAAGCGCTCAGGTTCCTCCGCCGCGACGACCTCGACGCCGAGACCCGCGAGCTCGCGCTCGAATGCCTCGCCCTCTCCGGCAGCACACGAGACGATCACACGGTCGACGCCCGCCTTCGCGAGACGCGACACCTGGTACGCAGCGAGCGGGCTCCCGGCCACGTCGACGAGCGACTTCGGGCGTCCGCCTGCCGCATCGCCCAACCGCTCGGCCTTGCCGCCGCAGAGGATGATCGCCTCCACTAAAGAAGGAGTTCCACGAGCTAAACGCTGGCGTTCTCGACGACCTGCGCCTGGGGCCGGCCGATCCCCTCGTAGACGAAGCCCGCGGCACGTGTCTCGGCGGGATCGAGCAGGTTGCGACCGTCGAGGATCAGCGGGTTCGCCATCGAGTCGCGGATCTCGGCCGTCGCGAGCTCTTTCAGCTCGGGCCATTCGGTCACGATCACCGCGGCGTCCGCGCCGCGCACCGCCTCCGCGAACGACGGGACGATCTCGACACCGCGTGGCAGCGTCTCGCCGTCCGCGACCGGGTCCCAGCCGCGCACCTCCGCCCCCTCGGCGAGCAGGCGCCCGGCGAGCACGATCGACGGCGCCTCGCGCATGTCGTCCGTGTTCGGCTTGAAGGCGAGGCCGAGCAGCGCCACCTTCTTCCCGCGGAGCGTGCCGAGGTGCCGCTCGAGCTTTCCGATCACGCGGCGCTTCTGGAGATCGTTGACCTCGATCACCGCCGCAAGAAGCTGGAAGTGGTAGCCGGAGTTCGACGCGAGCTGCTTGAGGGCCAGGGAGTCCTTCGGGAAACAGGAACCGCCGTAGCCGATCCCGGCCCGGAGGAAGTGCGGCCCGATGCGCCGGTCGAGACCGACGCCCTCCGCGACCTTCACGACGTCCGCACCGGTCTTCTCGCACACGTTCGCGATCTCGTTGATGAAGGAGATCCGCGTCATCAGCGCGGCGTTCGCCGCAAGCTTGATCATCTCTGCCGAGTTGACGTCGCACCTGACGACCGCACCCTCGACGGCCGAGTACAGCCCCGCCACCGCCTCGCGGTCCTCGTCCTCGAACGCACCGATCGCGATCCGGTCCGGCTGCATGAAGTCGCGGACCGCCGTGCCCTCCGCGAGGAACTCTGGGTTCGAGACATAACCGACGTTCCGCAGGCCGCGCTCGTCGAGCCCGATCCGGATCTTCTCGCCGGTGCCGACGGGCACCGTCGACTTCATCACGAGGATCGGCCGTCCGGTCAGCTCGGGGAGCGCGTCGATCACGCTCCACACGCGCGACAGGTCCGCGTCGCCGGAGCGGGTCGGCGGCGTGTCGACGCACACGAAGAGGAACGGGCAGTTGGCAACCGCGTCCATGTCGAGCGTGAACTCGAGCCGCGCCTTGTTGCGCTCGAGCAACTCGGGGATGTCGCGCTCGTGGAACGGGACCTCGCCGCGGCGGAGCGAGTCGATCTTCTCCGGCACGATGTCCCGCACGACGACCTCGTGACCGAGCTCGGCGAAGCAGGCCCCTGTCACGAGGCCGACCCAACCGGCGCCGAAGATGCCTACCCGAGCCACGACGGGACTCTACTTGTGCGCCGCGAGCGGCTTGAGGCCTTCGGCGATGTGGAGCATCGTCTCGTTCGAGAGCGAGTCGAGGAGCGTGTTCACGACCCAGTAGCTCTTGTCGTGCACGCGCAGCACCACCATCTGCAGGCTCGAGCCCGAGTAGTAGAGCGAGAACTCGCGACCCTTGATCGCCCGCTGGAAGCTCTTGTCGCTCAGGATCGGCGGGTTCGGCATGTTCGTCTCCTCGATCCCCCAGAACTCGCCCGCCCCGGTCCGGAACACGAGGCGGATCGCCTTCTCGTGCTGGCCCTTGTCGATCCAGTAGAGGCGTGACGCGTCGTCGCCGCCGTAGGTGTCCGGGACCGACGAGCTCTCGAGCTCCGTCGGCACCTCGAGCGTGAACGGCACGCGATGCTCGTACGGCTGCAGCAGACTGAGGCCGGTGGTCGAGTCGAACCGCACGTTCGGAGCCACGTGCTGGGGGGCAGCGGGGGGCGGCGGGGCCGATTCGAGCTGGTTGTGGAACGTCGTGCCGAGCACGACGGTCACCATCGCGCCCGGGTCAAGAGCGCGAAGCTTCAGATCCTTCGGGAGCGGCCCGACGTCCGAGGGCACGAGCAGCTTCGCGAGCGCGCTCGCCGCGAGCTTGCTCCCACTCTGGCGCTTGTCGTAGTAGATCAGCGTGTGGAAGTGATTCTGCGCCGGCGCGTTCGGCGCGGCCCCGTTCGGCGGCAGCACGGTGACGTAGCCCTTCTGGCGCAGCAGATACGCGCCGTTCGCTGCCGAGCCGCCGACCCCGTTGCCGTTCAGCACGAGCACGCTCGTCTTGCCGGGAGCGGGCGCCTGCGCCTTCGTGCGCTTCACCTTCTGGCCGAGAGCGGCCGCGTTCGCGGCCTTGGACTGGGCCACGTCCGGGTGGGTGAACGCGTCGATCGCCGCCGTGATGTTCGAGGGGGCGGTGTAGGTCACGCTGTTGCCGGTCACGTTCGCGATCTTGTCCTGGAAGAAGTGCCCGCCGGGCAGCGTGAGCGCGAAGTACATCCACCGCAGCACGGTCGTATCGGAGAGGTCGCTCTTGCTGCCGCCGACCTCGACGTTGCTGTCGAGCGTCTTGATCAGCGACGGCACCTTCGTCAGCGAGGTGTGCGAGAACTGCTGCTTCAGCGCCCGGACGAACTCCTGCTGACGCGCGATCCGGTGATAGTCGTCGTCGGTGTGGCGGTACCGCACGAAGTCGAGCGCCTGTTCGCCCGAGAGCAGCTGGTAGCCCGGATGGATGTTGATGTTCGCGTAGTCCTCGGCCGCGGTTCCGTTGTTGACGTGGTAGTAGCGGCGGTCGACGTCCATCCAGATCCCACCGAGCTTGTCGACGATCTCCTTGAACCCGTGGAAGTTGACCGTGATCAGGTAGTTGATCGGGAGGCTCGTCAGGTGCTTGATCGTGTCGACGGTGCCCTTCGCGCCGCAGTCGGCGTAGGCCTGGTTGATCTTGTTGTCCGAGTCGACCGGCCCGGTCTTGTCCTTCGGGCACCAGATCGGGACCCCGAGGTCACGCGGAATCGAGAGGAGCGAGATCGTCTTCGTCTGAGGGTCGGCGCGGATCATCATCACCGTGTCCGAGCGCGACTGCGTGCTGAACTCCGAGCCGGCGCGCTGGTCGTACCCGACGACGAGCGCAATCGCGGCATGGCCGGGTGCGGTCAGATCGAGCTCCTTCTCGCTCTGGAGCACGTCCTGCGAATGCGCGCGGACATCGCCGAGCGACTGGTGGAGGTAGAGCAGCGAGCCGCCGCCGATTCCGAGCGCGAGGGCGACCACGATCAGGAGGGTGCCGACGAGGATCTTGCTGAGGACACGTGCCGCGCCGCGCCTTCGCGGGTCGGCCCGGTACCGGACGACACGCGTCTCGGTGGCGGGCGGCAGGACCGCGTGCCCGTTCTTCCCGTTGAGGCCGGCACCACGGCCGACCCCTCTCTTGAGTGTCGTCCTCATAACGGAAGCGGCGCCCGGAGGCGCCTGCCCGACCAAGGATAACCGACTCGACGGTCGGCTCCGTGACCGGAGAGTGTTAGGTCTTCGCTCCGAGCAGCTTTCAGATCTTCGCGGCGCGCGCTGCGAGCGTCTTCGCGATCCGGTTCTCGAGCGCGAGCAACTGACTCGCGACCGGCCCCGGAGCGACGACGTTGACGAAGAACTGCGTGCGTCCCTGTGCCACGAACAGGTAGTCGCTCACGATCGGATGCCCGCTGTAGGTGAGCGAGACGCGGTAGTCCGAGCTGTGGGTTCCGGCGCTCACGAGCGCGAGCTTCGTGATCTTCCCGACTCTCGCCGCGGTTCCCCCGACCGATTTCAGGAGGTCGTACTGCAGGCACGAGGCCAGAAGAGGCGTCAGCATCCGCTTGAAGAGCGCGTTCACCTGGCCGGTGTTCCGGAAGATCTCGACGTCGGTGTCGATCTGGACCCCCTCGGTCTTCAACTCGAGGTACGACTCGGCGTGGCCGGTGAGCGTCAGGTCGGAGTCGTTCGGCTGCTGCCCGGGACACACCGGGATCTTGAGCGATGTCGGTTTCTCCGCCGCACCGCTCCAGGCGGCGCCGAGGTCGGAGAACCTGAGCAGCGACGCGGACGCGTGCGCCTGGTCGGCCTTCGTGATCTTCGTCCTCGGGTCGGTCGAGTCCGCCGCGGCGACCGCTGCCGCGAGGAGCGCCGCAAGAACCAGGAGGAGGACGGCGCGGGTCAAGCCGACACAGCCCCTGCGCGCTTCAGGAGGATCGCCGCGAGCCCGCTCTCGAACCGTGCGAGCTGGCTGCGCGTGCCGACCGGAGCGACGATCGTGAACTCGTATTCGAACCGCCCTTCGCCGAAGAAGACGTAGTCGCTGATCAGCCTCCCGGTCTGCTTGCCGTGCTTCACGTCGATCATCGCGCGGTAGACCGCGCTGACCGCTCCGGTCGGCGGGAACGTGACCCTGCTCACGCTCGCGGCGCTCACGTTCGAGAGCCCGGCGAGCTGATGCTGCAGGCAGCCCGCGAGCTTCGGGGAGATCGTCCGGCGGAAGTCGGTCAGAACGGCCTTCGCCGACTTCAGCACCTGCACGTCCTGATCGAGCTCGACGCCCGCGGCGGCGAACGTGAACCGCGCGTCGGCGTGGCCCGTGACCGTGAGGTCGGACTCCTTGGGGTCGAACCCGGGACACGTCGGGGGCGTCAGCGGGCTCGGCTTCACCGCTCCTCCGGCCCACCCGACGCCGACATCCGACCGGTGCAGGAGAGCAGCCGTGGCCTTCGCCTGGTCGGTTTTCGTGATCCTGATCGTAGGAGCGTCGGCGAGCGCTGCGGCCGTGCAGGTGAGGCAGGCGAGCGCGGCCGCTACGAGAGATTTGGCCGCAACCACTGCTCCACTTGTACCACGGATTCTCCCTTACGAGCAGCGTAATCCTGCACCTGATCCTGGCCGATCCGACCGACCGCGAAGTACCTCGCCGCCGCGCTCGCGAGGTAGATGCCGCTCACGGCGGCACCCGGGACCATCGCGTAGCTCTCGGTCAACTCGATGCCGCTGCGGCGCGCGCCGAGCAAGTCGAAGAGCTTCCCCTTCTCGGTGTGATCCGGGCACGCCGGGTAGCCGAAAGCCGGCCGGATCCCCCGGAAGCGCTCCGCGAGCCGATCCGCCTCAGACAGCTCCTCGCCGGGCGCGTACCACTCGTGACGGGCGCGTTCGTGCAGCCACTCCGCGAAGGCCTCGGCGAGCCGGTCGGCGAGCGCCTTCACGGTTATCGACTTGTAGTCGTCGTTGGCTGCCTGCAGGTCGCCCGAGAGCTCGTCGGCCCCGTGGATCGAGACCGCGAAAGCCCCGACCGAGTCGCCCGCAGGCGCGACGTAGTCCGCGAGGCAGCGATTCGGCCGCGAGTCGCCGTTCACCGCCTGCTGGCGCAGGAAGCAGAACCTCGTCTCCCCCACGATCACGTCGTCACCCTCGGCACGCGCGGGCCAGAAGCCGTAGACGCCGCGTGCCGTGAGCGAGGCGTCCCGCACGAGCTCGCCGAGCGTCTCGGTCGCGTCCTCGTAGAGCTCCCGCGCGGCCGGGTTCTCGAGGATCGCCGGGAACTTGCCCTTCAGATCCCAGGCGTGGAAGAAGAACTGCCAGTCGATGTACGGGACGAGCTCCGAGAGCGCCGGCTCGAGCGTGCGTGTGCCGGTGAACGGCGCCGCGGGCAGAGCGTCGAACTCGACCTTCTCGCGGTTCGCGCGTGCCTTCTCGATGGGAAGCAGCGGCCGCCGCTGCTTCTCCGCGTGCTGGATGCGGAGCCGCTCCTGCAGCTCGCGATTCTCGCCGTCGACGACGCCGCGGCGCGCCGGATCGAGGAGGCCCGAGACGACGTCGACGACGCGGCTCGCATCGAGGACGTGAACGGTCTCGTGCGAGTAGACCGGAGCGATCTTCACCGCCGTGTGCTGACGCGACGTCGTCGCGCCGCCGATCAGGAGCGGGACCGAGTAGCCGCGCCGCTCCATCTCGGCCGCGACGTCGACCATCTGGTCGAGCGACGGCGTGATCAGCCCCGAGAGCCCGATCACATCCGCTCCGGACTCGACCGCGGTGTCGAGGATCTTCTCGGCCGGGACCATCACGCCGAGGTCGATCACCTCGTAGTTGTTGCAGCCGAGGACGACCCCGACGATGTTCTTCCCGATGTCGTGGACGTCGCCCTTGACCGTCGCGAGCAGGACCGTGCCCTGCGCGCTCCCGCCCGCCTTCTCCTCCTCCATGTACGGCTCGAGGTAGGCGACGGCGCGCTTCATCGCCCGGGCCGACTTGACGACCTGCGGCAGGAACATCCGCCCGGATCCGAAGAGGTCGCCCACGATCCGCATCCCGTCCATCAGCGGCCCCTCGATCACGTCGAGCGGGCGCGGACGGGCGGCACGGGCCTCCTCGGTGTCCTCCTCGATGAAGTCGACGATCCCGTGCACGAGAGCGTGCGAGAGCCGCTCCTCGACGGGCGCGTCGCGCCACCCGAGATCGCGCTCGCGGCGGGTCCCCTCGCCCTTCACCTGCTCCGCCATCTCGACGAGGCGGTCGGTCGCGTCCGCCCGCCGGGCGAAGAGGACGTCCTCGATCCGCTCGAGGAGCTCGGGCTCGACGTCCTCGTACACCGCGAGCTGCCCGGCGTTGACGATCCCCATGTCGAGACCGGCGCGGACCGCGTGGAACAGGAACACGGCGTGCATCGCCTCACGGAGGGCGTCGTTGCCGCGGAACGAGAAGCTCAGGTTCGAGATCCCCCCGCTCGTCTTCGTGCCCGGGCAGCGCTCCTTGATCTTCGGGAGGGCATCGAGGAAGTTCTTCGCGTACTCGTTGTGCTCCTCGATGCCCGTCGCGACCGCGAGCACGTTCGGGTCGAAGATGATGTCCTCGGGCCGGAAGCCGGCCTTCTCGATCAGCAGGTCGTAGGCGCGGCCGCAGATCTCGACGCGGCGGTCGACGTCGACCGCCTGGCCCTCCTCGTCGAACGCCATCACGATCGCGCTCGCCCCGTAGTCGCGGATCCGGCGGCCTTGCTCGAGGAACGACTCCTCGCCCTCCTTCAAGCTGATCGAGTTGACGATCCCTTTGCCCTGGATCGACTGCAGGCCCGCCTCGATCACGGACCACTTCGAGCTGTCGACCATCACCGGCAGCCGGGCGACCTCCGGCTCGGTCGCGATCACGTTCAAGAAGGTCCGCATCGCCTCTTCGCTCTCGAGCAGGTCGGCGTCCATGTTCACGTCGAGGGCGTTCGCGCCGCCGCGCACCTGCTCGAGCGCGACCTCGACCGCGCCGACCCAGTCGTCGGCCTCGACGAGGCGACGGAAGCGCGCCGAGCCGGTCACGTTCGTCCGCTCCCCGATCAGGACGAAGCCCGTGTCCGGGCCGATCTCGAACGGTTCGAGGCCGCTCCAGCGCGTACGGTGCGGCGGCGACGCCGGGACGCGCGGCTCGAGCCCGTTGACCGCCTCGGCGATCGCCGTCGTGTGCTCGGGTGTCGAGCCGCAGCAGCTCCCGGCGATGTTCAGGAACCCGGCCTCGGAGAACTCACGCAGGAGCTCGCTCGTCACCTCGGGCGTCTCGTCGTAGTCGCCGAACGCGTTCGGCAGCCCCGCGTTCGGGTGCGCGGCGACGAGGCAGGGCGCGATCCGCGCGAGCTCGGCCACGTACGGCCGCATCTCGTGCGCGCCGAGGCTGCAGTTGACCCCGACGATCAGCGGCTCCGCGTGCTCGACCGATTCCCAGAACGCCTCGATCGTCTGACCCGAGAGCGTCCGGCCCGAGAGGTCGACGATCGTGGCGGAGATCCAGAGCGGCAGTCCGGGAACGGTCTCACGCGCCGCCGCGATCGCCGCCTTCGCGTTCAGCGTGTCGAAGATCGTCTCCAGCAGCAGGAGGTCGACGCCGCCCTCGGCGAGCGCCTTCATCTGCTCGGCATACGAGGCCTTCACCTCGTCGAAGCTCTTGGTGCGGAAGCTCGGATCGTCCACCTTCGGGCTCAGCGACAGCGTCACGTTGAGCGGCCCGACCGAACCCGCCACGAAGCGGCCGCCGGCGACCTCGCGCGCGATCCGCGCGCCCTCCACGTTCATCTCGTAGACCCACGGCTCGAGCGCGTAGTCCGCCTGCCCGATCGAGGTGGCAGTGAACGTGTTCGTGGTCGTGATGTCGGCACCGGCGGCGAGATACCGCTCGTGCACGGAGGCGACGAAGTCCGGGCGGGTGAGGTTCAGGATGTCCGGGTCGCGGGTGACGTCCACCGGGTGGTCGCGGAACCGGTCGCCCTGGTAGTCGGCCGTCGTGAGGTTCGCACCGTGGATCAGCGTGCCCCAGGCGCCGTCGAGCACGAGGATCCGCTCGCGAGCAATCGCCCTGATCTCGTCCGCTACGTTCCGGTTCGCCATCCAACCCTTCCGTGAATCTCGATGCCTGAAGAGGGCGACGGGCGGAAAAGCTCGCGCGGCTCTTTAGGCGTTTGTTGACCCGGTCGCCAAGCTGCCGTTCAAACCTCTCCGGGAACCGAATTCTAGCGTCAGCCGGCTGGTTCGCGTGGCCGTCCCCGCCGTGCGCCGGCGCGAATGCCTTGTCATCGAACGGTAAACATTCCCGGCTTCCGCGCGTAGACACGCTCGACAACGGGAACCACGTCGCGATAACCCACGAACGAGGGAGAGCCAACGCGATGAACATCCACCAGAAACGATGGCCTGGACGCCTGGGAGCGATTCTCGCGGCGACGGCCGTCCTCGTCTCCGCCGCCATCGTCACGAGTGGCGCCTCGGCCCGGCAGGCCGCTGCACCTCAATCCACGTCTCAGCCGACGATTGCGGGCCAGGTCCGCGAAGGCCGGACCGTCTCGGCGCGAAACGGCAACTGGAACAACTCACCGACCGGCTTCGCCTATCAGTGGCAGCAGTGCGACTCGACGGGCGCCGGCTGCAATCCCATCTCGGGCGCGACGTCGAAGACCTACACCGTCGCCACCGCCGACGTCGACCACACGCTGAAGGTCGCCGTCACCGCGACGAACGCCGACGGCTCATCGACTTCGACCTCGCAGGCATCGAGTGTCGTCTCCTCGAGCAAGGCTCCGGTCTCGACGGCGAGCCCGTCGATCACCGGCACCGCCAAGGTCGGCGAGCAGCTCACCGTGAGCACCGGCACCTGGACGGGCGGCGTCAAGTCGTTCAGCTACCAGTGGCAGGTCTGCGATTCGAGCGGCAACTCGTGCTCGGCCGTTCAGGACGCGACCGCGAAGACCTATGGAGTCCGCACCGCCGACACCGGCAAGACGATCCGCGTCGTCGTGACGGCCACGAACCTCGCGGGCTCCACGAACGCGACCACGAGCCCGACCTCGGTCGTCACGAACGGGAGCGCGCCGGCGCCGGTCACGAGGAACCACGCCCCGACGATCGCGTTCCGGTCCCTCGCGCGGATCGGCCATCGCATCTACGCGCGGTTCACGCTCTGTGACGACGGGACGAAGAACGTCACCGTGATCGAGCACGATGTCATGGCCGGCCGGCTCGGCTACACGAGGCGGTTCTCGATCGCGCCCCGGCCCTGCGGGACGCACGCGAAGAACTGGATGCTGATCCCGCGGTTCCGCCGCACCGGCAAGTTCACCGTCACCCTCCGCGCGGTCGACAAGTCAGGTGCCTCGAGCCGCACCGTCAGCCGTACGCTCCGATTCCACGCCGTCTGACCGAAGGGGTCGCGCGCAGCGACCTACCGCAAGCTGACGGTAACGGCGTCAGGTAGCCGAACACGAAGGCACCCGGGCTTGCCCGGGTGTCTTCGCGGGCCAAGACGCGCGCACGCCGACAATCGGCTCGCGCGGAGCGAGCAAGCCTTCTACCCTCGGCCAGACACAGCGAGCTGGTTCTCTGCGTGCTTGATGCGCTGCTCGATCTGCCAGCGGTCGCCTGTCGCATCGCCCTTGTCGAACGCCGAGAGCTCGGCCTGCGCCGCCTCGAGCTGGGCTCTGGCGCGGGCGTCGTCGACCTTCGAGGCATCCACTGCATCGTCAACGAGGGCGATCGCGCGGTCGCGGAGCACCTGGAAGAAACCCGGCCCCGTCGCGAACTCGAGCACCTCGGCGCCGTCACCCGGATGGATGCGGGTCGAGCCGGCCTTGAGGGTCGCGATCAGCGGGGCGTGGCGGGCAAGCACGCCGATGTCGCCGATCTGACCCGGCACGACGATCATCTCGGCCTGCCCCTCGAACGCGGAACCGTCGGGCGTCACGAGCGAGAGATCGAACTTCTTGCCAGTCCCCGGCATCAGCTCCTCCTCCGTGAGAACGGAGCCCATGGCTCCTTCGGCCGGAACCGCACCCGAGCCTCTCTAACCGAGCTCATGCCGAAGAAGCTGCGAGCTGCTTGCCGCGCTCGACCGCGCCCTCGATCGGGCCGACCATGTAGAAGGCCTGCTCGGGGAGGTCGTCGTGCTTGCCCTCGATGATCTCCTGGAAGCCGCGCACCGTGTCCTCGAGCTTCACGTAGGCACCGGGGGTGCCGGTGAAGACCTCGGCGACATGGAACGGCTGCGACAGGAATCGCTGCACCTTGCGGGCGCGCGACACCGTGAGGCGATCCTCGTCCGAGAGCTCCTCGATCCCGAGGATCGCGATGATGTCCTGCAGGTCCTTGTAGCGCTGGAGGATCTGCTGCACCTGCGTCGCCGTGTCGTAGTGCTCGTCCGAGACGATCCCGCGGCCCAGGGCGCGCGAGGTCGAGTCGAGCGGGTCGACGGCCGGGTAGATGCCCTGCTCGACGAGAGCCCGCGAGAGCACGGTCGTCGAGTCGAGGTGGGCGAAGGTGTTCGCCGGAGCCGGATCCGTGAGGTCGTCGGCCGGCACGTAGATCGCCTGCACCGAGGTGACGGAGCCCTTGCTCGTCGAGGTGATCCGTTCCTGCAGCTGGCCCATCTCCGTGGCCAGCGTCGGCTGGTAGCCGACCGCGCTCGGCATCCGGCCGAGCAGCGCCGAGACCTCCGAGCCCGCCTGGACGAAGCGGAAGATGTTGTCGATGAAGAGCAGCACGTCCTGGCCCTGGTCGCGGAAGTACTCCGCCATCGTCAGGCCGGAGAGGCCGACGCGGAGACGCGCCCCCGGGGGCTCGTTCATCTGG
>DASZLW010000372.1:0-14589 GCA_035552175.1 Gaiellaceae bacterium
CCGCGGGCCTCTTCCTCGGCGGCCTCGGAACCGACACCGGAGGCAGCATCCGTATTCCGGCGTCCTTCTGCGGGATCACCGGCCTGAAGGCGACCCACGGCCTCGTGCCGACCGCTGGTTCCGTGACCCTCGCGCCTTCGCTCGACGCGGTGGGGCCGATGGCGCGCACGGCCCACGACTGTGCGCTCCTCCTCGACCTGATCGCCGTCCCGCCGCAGCGGTTCTCGGACGGGCTCGGAGACGGTCTCGCCGGCCTGCGCATCGGGGTCGACCGGAGGCATTTCCGCGAGGCCCGCGGAGTCGACCCGGCAGCGATCGACGCGTTCGAGGCGGCGGTCGCCGCGATCGGCGAGGCCGGCGCCGACGTGTCCGAGCTGACCGTGCCCGGCTACGAGCTCGCGGCCACCGCAACGTCAGTCGTCCTGGCAACCGAGGCGCTCGCCGCCCACCGCGACGCGCTCGCCGAGCGGTGGGACGATTTCGGGCTCAGCAGCCGGCTGCGCCTGTCGGTCGGCGCGTTCTACACGGCCGCGGACGCCGCTCGTGCCAGGGCGTTGCTCGCAGCGGCTCGCCGTGAGATCGGGGCGCTTTTCGACCAGGTCGACGTCGTCGTGACGCTGACCGTCGGGACGGGAGCCTGGCCGCTCGGCGACCTCGCGCTCAACGCTCCGTCGAGCTCGCCGTTCTTCACCCGGGTCTGGAACGGGCTCGGGTTCCCCGCCCTGTCCGTCCCCATGGGCTTCGACGGCGACGGGCTCCCGCTCGGGCTCCAGATCTCGGCCGGGCCCGGCGGCGATGCGACCGTGCTCCGCGCCGGGCACGGCTACCAGTCGGTCACTCACTGGCATGTCCGCCGCCCGCCCAGCCTCTAGTCGAACCAGCGGCGCCGGGCCGAGGCGATCGACGACGGGCCGCCGTTGCCCGTCGGGACGAGCGCGACGCGGTGCTCCCCGGCGAGCGGCTTGCCGTCGAGGCGATCGCAGAGCCAGTCGAGCGAGAGCTCGTGGATGTCCATGAGCCAGGGGACGATGTGGCCGTTCGGCTTCGTGAGCGAGACGCGGTGGTGCTGGTCCTCGAAGACCCACAGCTCGGCGGGGCAGGTCATCTGGTCGAAGCACTCGTAGACCTCCTCGATCGGGCTGCGCGGGTCGTACTCGCCGCAGGCGACGAGTGTCGGGCACTCGATCGCGGCCACCGCCCCGCGGGCGCCCATGTCCGCCATGATCCGGTCGAGCTCGGCCTCGGAGCCCGCACCCGTGAGGTAGAGGAAGAGCTGCTTGAACCGGGGCGACTCCTCGTCCAGCAGGTGCCGGAGGTCGCCGAACGAGGCCCACGGCGCCGCCAGGGCGCAGACGCGCTTGTCCTGCGCGGCGATCCGCGCCGCCCAGAGCGAGCCGAAGCTGATGCCGTAGACGCACAGTTTCTCCGGGACGATCTCCGGGCGGGTCAGGAGGTGGTCGATAGCCTCCGAGGCGGCCTGCTCGTAGTTGTCCGCCGTAAGGCGTAGGCCCTCGAGGTTGCTCTCGCCCTGACCCGGGCCGTCGAAGGCGAAGAGGTGCAGGCCGCGCTCGAGCGCGTGGTTTGCCAGTGGGTGCGGGTACTGCTCCTTCGTCATGTCGCAGCCGGGGACGAAGAACACGCAGCCCCTGGGCTCCTCGCCCGGGCAGAGGTGGAGGTAGCCGGCCAGCGTATGGCCCTCCCACGGGATCTCGACGCGCTCGATCCGATATGGAGCGAGCTCCCGGGCGGCGTCGTAGCAGCGCAGCGAGCGACCATGGAGGTGGCGCTTCTCGTCGTTGGTCTCGAAGACGACATGCTGGGCGTTCCCGTAGGTGAACGCGGCCTCGAAGTAGCGGCCGAGCGCAGTGCGGGTATGCCCCTCGGCAAGGGCCTCGTCGGCGAGCAGCTCCATCCGGCGCGCGGACCTGCCGACGTGCTTGCTGATCATCGCGTGGCGGCGCACCGCCTTCGGCAGCCCGCCGCGGCCGTCGCCCTGGAAGTGCATGACCTTCCCGGTCTCCTGGATCATCCAGTCGAAGAACCACTGCTGGCCGTCGCGCTCGAGGCGGGGAGTGGCCTGCTCGTCCGATTCGCTCATCGCTTCTCCGTTGGTTGCGCCGTCAGGCTGGGATGGACGCCGCGTGCCGGTGCACGGCGGTCGTCATGCGGTCGAGGATCCGGTCGAGGACCTCGGGGGTGGTCGCGAAGTTGAGGCGGACGAACTGCCGCCCAGGGTCGCCGAAGTCGGGACCGCCCTTGAATGCGACCTTCGCCTCGGTGAGAAAGAACTCGACCGGGCTGCGCCCGTCGAGCGGGAGCGCGCCGCAGTCGATCCAGGCGAGATAGGTGGACTCGGGCCGGTAGCAGCGGAGCTGCGGCAGATCGGCGGCAAGCCGGGCGAGCACGAGCTCGCGGTTTCGCTCGAGGAGCTCACGGAGCTCGTCGAGCCACTCCCGGCCGCTTTCCCAGGCGGCGAGCGTCGCGTCCTTGCTCACATGGGTGATCTGCCCCAGGAGAGCCGCGGGCATCGCCCGGTCGAAGCGCCCGCACAGCTCGTCGGATCCGAAGTAGGCGACCGCACAACGGAGCCCGGCGAGGTTGAAGCCCTTGGTCGCCGACGTGAGGGTGACTGTGCGCGCGGCGACCTCGTCTCCGAGTGAGGCGACAGGGATGTGCGTCCGGCCTGAATAGACGAGGTCGGCGTGGATCTCGTCGGAGACGATCACCAGGTCCCGCTCGATCGCGAGCTCGGCGACGGCCCTCAGCTCGTCCTCGTCCAGCACGCGGCCGGTCGGGTTCTGCGGGTGGCAGAGGAGCAGGATGCGCGTCCGCTCGTCGACCAGCGCGCGCAGGCCGTCGGCGTCGAGGCGGAACCGCGTGCCGTCGTCGAGGAGCGGGTTCTCGAGCAGGGTGCGATCGCAGGCGTCGACGACGACGAAGAACGGGGGGTAGGCCGGGGTCTGGATCGCGACGCCCTCACCTCTCTCGCTGAAGGCCATGAGGCAGGCTGCGATCCCCTGGACGACATCGGTGACGGGGCGTACGCGCTCGGGTGCGACCCGCCAGCCGAAGCGGGCGTCCATGTGGCGGGTGAACGCCGCGGCGATCGTCCGAGGGTCGTCCAGCCAGGGATAGCCGTAGGACTGCTGCTCGACGACCGACTCGATCGCCCGCTGGACGGCCGGGGCGGCGGGGAAGTCCATGTCGGCCACGAATGACGGAAGAACGTCGGCGGGATAGCGAAGCCACTTCTCGCCGCCGCGCGCCCGAAGGGCCTCGGCGGGGTCGCGTGCGGCTCCCTCCATCGACTACGCGGAAGCGAGGCCTTCGGAGCGCCGGCTCTCCTCGGCCGACAGGTCGGCCATGACGCGCAGATGGAGGCGCATCGCGTGCGCGGAGGCCTCGGGGTCGCCGTCGCGGATCGCGGCCACGATCAGACGGTGGTGCTCGAGCGACCGGCGCGGGCGGTCCGGGTGCTCGAGGCAGAGCAGGCGGGCCGCGTCGAACTCCGGCCCGAGCACCGCCATCATCCGGGCGAGCACGGCGCTCTGGGCGGCGTTCGTGACCGTCTCGTGGAACTGGCGGGCCGCGTCGCGACCGATCCCTCCCACCGCGATGTCGGCGTCCATCGCCTCGATCGAGGCCTCCATCGACCGGATGTCGTCCTCGGTCCGGCGGATCGCGGCGAGCTCGGCGAGCTTCACCTCGATCGCCTCGCGCGCGTCGGTGACGTCGGTGTCGGGAAGCCCGACCGACGCCGCGACCGACGTGCGCGTCGGGAGCTCGCGGACGTACATCCCGTCTCCGGCCCGGACGTCGATCACGCCGCGGGTGGAAAGCGCGACCACGGCCTGGCGCACCGAGGTGCGGCTCACGGCCAGCCGATGGGCAAGCTCCCGCTCCGACGGGAGCCGGGCTCCGGGCTGGAGGTCGAGGCCCTGGATGTAGACGATTATCCGCCGCGCGACCTCCTCGTAGAGGCGCATGCGCGGGGGCGGCGTGAGGAAATGGCGGACGTCGAGGCCGGCGCGCTCGGCGGGGGCTGCACCTTCCTGGCGGTTCCCGGTCATGCGAAGACACGCCCCCGTTCGTCCCTCGACAACGTGTCCGCCAGTATACTCGGCGTGGTCTTCTGGATGGCCCAGTGGACCAGATCTGCGGTTCGGGGGATCATGAGAGCCGGTATGAGAGAGCCTACGGTAGCGTGGCCGGCGGCGACGTTCGTCACGGGAGACAGCCTCGAAATGGACGATGCGTGATCGAGACAGCAGCACGACGTTATCGGCTCGGGATCGACATCGGAGGCACGTTCACCGACCTCTTCATGAGCGAGGTCGAGACGGGCGAATCGTTCGGCCTGAAGACGCCCACGACGCCCGACGACCTCGTGCAGGGCGTGCTGAACGGCATCGGCCTGCTCCGCGAGCGGGGCGTCGATCCCGGGTCGATCGAGTACTTCGCCCACGGGACGACGGCCGGCGTCAACACCGTCATCCAGCGCGTCGGCGCCCGCACGGCGCTGCTCGTGACAGAGGGCTTCACCGACGTGCTCGAGCTCGGCCGGCTGCGGCTCCCGGTGCCGTGGAGCTTCTACAGCCGCCGCGCGACCCCGCTCGTCCCCCGCACGCTCGTTGTGCCGGTCGGCGAGCGCGTCCGCCACACGGGGGCGATCGAGCGCCCGCTCGAGGAGGCGGAGATCGCACGTGTGATCGGCGATCTCGTCGGTCTCAACGTCGAGGGCGTCGCGATCTGCCTCCTGCACTCGTATGCGAACCCGACCCACGAGCACGAGCTGCGCGACGCGATTGGGCGCGAGCTCCCAGACGTCGAGGTCTCCTGCTCGTACGATCTCTGGCCCCAGGTGCGGGAGTACGAGCGGGCGATGGTGACCGTGATGAACGCCTACCTGCAGCCGATGATGGCGCGTTACACGAGACGCCTCGAGGAGGAGCTCGAGGGCAGCGGTGTTCGGATCCGCCCGTATCTGAGCCGCTCGAACGGCGGGGTGATGACCGTCGCGAGCGCCCGTCGCCAGCCGGTGCAGACGCTCCTCTCGGGCCCCGCGTCGGGTGTGACCGGCGCCGCGCAGACCGCGAGCCGCGCCGGGATCGACAAGGTGATCACGCTCGACATCGGCGGCACGAGCGCCGACGTCGCGATCCTCGAGGACGGGAGGCCCGGCTACGCACGCGAGGCGCGGATCGGCGACTTCCCGATCATCCTCCCGACCGTCGGGATCTACTGCATCGGCGCCGGAGGCGGATCGGTCGCCTGGCTCGACGGCGGCCGGGTCCTGCGCGCGGGGCCGAAGAGCGCGGGCGCGGTTCCCGGGCCGGTCTGCTACGGCGCCGGCGGCACCGAGCCGACGCTCACCGACGCCTTCCTCGTCTCCGGCTACCTCAACCCGGACCGCTTCGCCGGCCGCGGCAGCCTCGACCGGGATGCCGCGCACGGTGCGCTCGCCGAGCTCGGCTCGGCGCTCTCGCTCTCGGCGGAGCAGACGGCGGACGCGACGATCCGCATCGCGCTCGCGACGATGTACGCGGAGCTCTCGGCGGTCCTCGAGCGCACCGGGATCGACCCGCGCGAGTTCACCCTGATGGCTTTCGGTGGCGCCGGGCCGGTGCTCGCCTGCCTCGTCGCCGAGAGCTCGAACATCCGGCGCGTCCTCGTCCCGCCCGCGCCGGGGACGCTCTGCGCCGAGGGCGCCCTCCACGCCGACTGCGTGGGCGACTTCATCACGAGCTTCCATCGCCACATCGGCGAGGCCTCGTCCGCGGAGCTCGCCGCCGAGCTCGGGGAGCTCGAAGAGCAGGCGATGAGCTGGATGGCAGACGAGGCGCCCGCGCACGCCCGCGAGCCCGAGTCGAGGCTCTCCGCCGACATGCGCTACGTGGGCCAGTCCTACGAGGTCGAGGTGCCGTTCGATCGAACGGGCGGCGAGGTCGACCTGGAGGCGCTCCGCCGTGGTTTCGACGAGGTGCACGCTCGGCTCTACGCGCACGCCGACCCGGAGGCCGCCGTCGAGCTCGTGAACATCCGCGTCCGCGTCGTGGCGCGCACCGAGCTGCCGGTCGCCCCGGCGCACACCCCGAACGGCTCCGCTCCGGCGCCGGTGCAGAGGCGCGTGCTGATCGACGGGAAGGAGCTGGACGCCACCGTCTACCAGCGCTCCGCGATCGCGCCGGACAAGACGATTCCCGGGCCGGCCGTCGTCGAGCAGCCCGATTCGACCTCCGTCGTGCCTGCGGGCTGGTGGATCGCTGCCGACGCCTACGGCAACCTGATCATCACGCGAGAGGACGTGGCCGCATGAAGGCGATGAGAACCGATCCGGTCACTCTCGAGATCCTGAAGAACTACTTCGTCGCGATCGCCGAGGGGATGGCCTACACGCTCGAGCGAACGGCGCACACGACGTTCGTCAAGGAATCGGCGGACTTCACGACCGCCGTCGCGACGCCGGGCGGCGAGTTCTTCTGCTTCCCGCGCTCGATCGGCGTCTCGAGCTTCCTCGGCCTGAACATGAAGGCCGCGATCGACGCGATCTCCGACTACGAGCCGGGTGACATCGTGATCACGAACGACCCTTTCTCGACGCAGGGGCTCGCGACGCACCTGCCCGACTTCCACATGTTCAAGCCGGTGTTCGAGGGTGACGAGATCCTCTGCTTCGCCTGGTGCTTCATCCACTGCTCGGACGTCGGCGGGCTCGTCCCGGCGAGTATCTCGCCGCGCGCCACCGACCTGCAGCAGGAGGGCCTGCGCGTGCCCCCGCGCAAGCTCTACCGCGCGGGCGAGCCGAATCACGACCTCGTCGAGATCATCCTCGCGAACTGCCGGATCCCGGAGCAGAACTGGGGCGACATGAAGGCGATGGTCGCCGCGCTGAACACCGCCGAGAAACGGCTGCACGAGGTTGCCGGCAAGTTCGGCGCGCAGGTCGTCGGCGACGCCGCCGAGGATCTCCTCGACTGGGCCGAGGAGCGCGCTCGGAAGGTCTTCGCCGCGATCCCGGACGGCGAGTACTCGTTCTCCGACTACCTCGACGACGCGATGGACGAGATCCCGATTCGGCTCGCGCTGACGTTGAAGGTCGCAGGCGACGAGATCACGATCGACTACAGCGACACGGACCCGCAGGTCAACGCGGCGTTCAACCTCCCGGCGTTCGGGCCGCGGCATCCGTTCCTCGCCCAGGGGCTGATCAACTACGTCTTCAGCCAGGATCCGGGCGTCCAGCTGAACGGCGCCGTGATGCGGCCGATCACGATCGTGGCGCCGAAAGGGTCGCTCGTGAACCCCACGTTCCCGGCGTCCGTGGGCGTGCGGGCGGCGACGACGATCCGCCTCTACGGCGTCGTCCTCGGCGCGCTCTCGCAGGCCGTCCCGGGCACGACCCCGGCGGTCGGCTGCGGGCAGGCCTGCATCGTCGTCATGTCGGTCCCGGACATGAAGACGGGCCAGCGCAAGGTCACCGTACTCGAGCCCTTCAACGGGGGCGGTGGCGCGACGAGCCGCGCCGACGGCGTCGCCGCGATGGACTCGGCCAACGGATCGCTCAAGAACACGCCGGTCGAGAGCATCGAGATGCACATCCCGGTGCTCGTCGAGCGGTACGAGCTGCTGCCGGATTCGGCCGGCGCCGGTCGAAACCGGGGCGGCTGGGGCCTGCGCTTCGACTTCCGCGTCCTCGCGCCGAACTCGGTGCTGACGGCCCGCGGGATGGAGCGTGTCCGCTTCGAGCCGTGGGGCGTCGCGGGCGGAACGGCGGCGGGGCGCACCGTCGCGATCCTCAACCCCGGCACGGCCGAGGAGCGCAACCTCGGCAAGATCGACGTCCTCCACCTCTCGCCGGGCGACGTCGTCAGCATGCGCGCGACCGGCGGCGGAGGCTACGGCGACCCGCTCGAGCGCGACCCGGTTCGCGTCGCCGTCGACGTGGAGGAGGGCCTGCTCTCTCCGTCGAACGCGGCCGATCTCTACGGCGTCGTGCTCGAGGACGGACGGCTGGACGAGGGCGCGACGACCGAGCTGCGCGAGCAGCGCGCCGCCGCCCGCGGCGCGGCTCCGGGCGAGTCCCAGATCGACGTCGGTCCTTCGCGCGGCCGCTACGAGGAGACTTGGACACCGGAGGCCTCGACCGCGCTCGCGCACTTCCTGCGCACGCTGCCGCTCGGCCTGCAGAGCTACGTGAAGGCCACGGTGCACGAGGCGGTCGAGGCGGGAGCAGGCCCGCTCACCGAGGAGACCGTGCACTCGCTCTGCGCGCGGGTGCTCGCGGACGACAAGTTGCTCGACCTGTTCGAGGACGAGGCGCGCGAGCCGGCTCCGTCGGGAGCGGCGGCAGGATGAGGGCGCTCGTCGCACGCTCCCGGGGAGGGCCCGACGTCCTGGCCGTCGAGGAGGTCGAAGACCGGGTCGCGGGCGAAGGGCAGGTGCTGATCCAGGTCCGGTCGGCCGGCATCAACTTCTCGGACATCATGGCCGTCGCAGGCCACTACGCGACAGCGCCCGCGCCGCCCTGGACGCCCGGGCACGAGGTCGCGGGGACGGACGCGGCGACCGGCGAGCCCGTGATCGCCTACCTCGCCTCGGGGGGATACGCGGAGCGGGCCGTCGCCGAGCGTGGTTTCACCTTCCCCGCGGGCGATCTCGACCTCGACACCGCCGGGGGCTGCGTTCTCGTTTCGATCGCGGCGCTGGTCTCGCTCCGCGAGGCGGCGCGGCTGCACGAAGGGGACACGCTCCTCGTGACCGCGGCTGCCGGCGGCATCGGCTCGGCCGCGATCCAGGCCGGCCGCCTCCTCGGCGCCGGCCGGATCGTCGCGGTCGCCTCGACACCGGAGAAGCGCGCGTTCGCGCTCGAGCTCGGGGCCGACGAGGCGATCGGCTACGACGACGACGTCCCGCCGATCGACGTCCTCTTCGACACGGTCGGCGATGCCGAGGGGCACGAGCGGCGGATCGAGGCCGTGCGCCAGCTCGGCCGGATCATGCTGATGGGGTCGAGCTCGGGCAAGGAGGCGCCGCTGCCCGAGGCCTCGTGGCTGAAGGCGCGGAACATCATCGCGAGCGTGTTCAGCTGGGGAGCGCTCCGGCGAGGCGATCCCGACACGGCCAAGCGGCTGGCCACGGAGATCTCGGGTCTGATCCGCGACGGAGGCCTGCGGCCCCCGGTGCGCGAGACGGTCGCGCTCGAGGACGTCGCGGACGCATACGAGCGGATCCTCGCCCGCGAGACGATGGGCAAGCTCGTCTTGCGGCCCGGCGCGTGATGGTCATCGACTACCACAGCCATTTCGTCCCGCCGGACTGCCTCGACTTCGAGGTCGTGACGGCAGGGGGCTCGGTGCACGGGTGGGCGATGGACACGAAGACCGGCGAGATGCGCGTCGAGGGCCGGATGCGCAAGCTCGGCGCCGTCGGAGACCAACCGTGGGGCGCGGCGGGCGACAACCCGCTCTGGTCGCTCGAGCGCCGGCTCGCGGACATGGATCGCACCGGCGTCGACGTCCAGGCGCTCTCGGTGCCGCCGTACATGTCGCTGCACGAGGTCTCGGCCGACGACGGGTGGAAGATGTCGCGCCGGGCGAATGCCGGGATGTCCGCGGCGATCGCCGGCCATCAACGGTTCGTCGGCTTCGCGACGGTACCGCTCCAGGATCCTCCGATCGCGGCGCGCGAGCTCGAGTACGCGGTCGAGAAGCTCGGCCTCGGCGGCGTCCAGATCCTCTCGCAGGTGAACGGCCGCGGCCTCGACGACCCGAGGCTCGCGATCTTCTGGAAGACGGTCTCCGAGCTCGACGTGCCGGTGTTCGTCCACCCGGCCAACTCGCTCGACCCGCTGACGAAGCGCTACTACCTCGTCAACCTGATCGGGAACCCGACCGAGACGGCGCAGGCCACCGCTCACCTGATCTTCGGCGGCGTGGTCGACCGGTTCCCCAAGATCCGCTTCGTCCTCGCGCACGCGGGCGGCACGGTCCCGTGGCTCCTCGGCCGCTGGCGCCACGGCGTCGACGTCATCCCGGAGCTCGGGATCCTGAACGGGCCGCTCTCCGACTACCTGCGGTCATTCTGGTTCGACACGGTCGTCCACGACCCGGCGTCGATCGAGTTCATGGCTCGCTCGCTCGAGCTTCAGCTGGTGCTCGGGACCGACTACCCGTTCGACATGGGCGACCTCGACCCCGTGGCGACGCTCGCCGGCGTGACGGGGCTCGACGAGGCCGCCCGCGCCGCGATCGCCGGCGCGAACCTCTTCCGCCCGGGCACCGAGCTTCCCGCGCCGTGACCCCGCCGCGCCGCGTGATGCACAGCACCCACTGGGGCGCGCTCGAGGTCGAGCGTGACCAGGGGCGCATCTCGGGCGTGAGGAGCTTCGAGCGCGACGGCGATCCCTCGCCGCTCCTCGCGTCGATCCCGGGCTCGGTCCACGCGCCCAACCGCTTGCTGGCGCCGATGGTGCGCGCCGGCTGGCTCGAGCACGGGCCGGTCCGGGCGAGCGAGGGGCGCGGCTCCGATCCGTACGTCGAGGTCTCGTGGGACGAGGCGATCGAGCTCGTCGCCTCCGAGCTCGCGCGCGTCCGTGCCGAGCACGGCAGCACGTCGATCTTCGGCGGCTCGTACGGCTGGTCGAGCGCCGGACGGTTCCATCACGCGAAGACGCAGCTGAACCGATTCCTCGGCGTGTCGGGCGGCTACGTCAGCCACCTCACGAACTACAGCATGGCCGCCGCGATGATCGTGCTCCCGCGGATCGTCGGGAGCCTCGAGCCGGCCTGGGGGCCGGGATCCTCGTGGGACGACCTGCTCGGGAGCACCGAGCTCGTCGTCATGTTCGGCGGCCTGCCGATCAAGGGCGCGCAGGTGGAGTCCGGGGGGGTCGGCGTCCACGGCACTTCCGACTGGCTGCGGCGGTTGCGCGCGTCGGGGACGAGCTTCGTCAACGTCGGGCCCAACCGCGACGACGCGCCCGCGCTCGTCGAGGCGGAGTGGCTGAGCCTGCGCCCGAACACCGACACGGCCCTGATGCTCGGGCTCGCGCACACGCTCTATGCCGAAGGCCTCTACGACAGCGCGTTCGTCGAGCGGTACTGCGAGGGATTCGATCGGTTCGTCCCGTACCTCACGGGTCGCGTCGACGGGCAGTCGAAGGACGCCCGATGGGCCGGCGCGATCGCCGACGTGCCCGCCGAGGAGATCCGCGCCCTCGCCCGCCGGATGGCGTCGTCGCGCACCTTCCTCACGGCGGTGCTGTCGATCCAGCGTGGCGAGCACGGCGAGCAGCCTTACTGGATGCTCGTGACGCTCGCGGCGATGCTGGGGCAGATCGGGCTGCCGGGCGGCGGCTTCGGCTTCGGGTACGGCAACTCCGCGGGCCGCGGCAGTCCCGTCGGGAAGCTCCCGATCCCGACCCTCTCGCCGGGCTCGAACCCTGTTCCGCTCGCGATCCCGGTCGCCCGGATCGCCGACATGCTCCTCGAGCCGGGCGGGGAGTACGAGTTCAACGGTGGCCGCCACGTCTACCCGGACATCCGGCTCGTCTACTGGGCGGGCGGAAACCCGTTCCACCACCACCAGGACACGAACCGGCTGATCGAGGCCTGGCGGCGGCCCGAGACGATCATCGTCCACGAGCCGTGGTGGACGGCGACCGCACGCCACTCGGACATCGTCCTGCCGGCCTCGACCACGTTCGAGCGCAACGACATCGCGGCGAGCTCGCGCGACCGGTTCGTCGTCGCGATGCAGCAGGCGATCGAGCCCGTCGGCGAGGCGCGGAGCGACTTCGAGATCCTCAGCGCCGTTGCCGAGCGTCTCGGCGTCGCGGCCGAGTACACCGAGGGGCGCTCCGAGCTCGAATGGCTCAGGCACATGTACGAGACGGCCAGGGCCGAGGCGCTGGCCCAGGAGCTCGAGCTGCCGGACTTCGACTCCTTCTGGGAACGCGGATACATCGAGATTCCGGCGCCGGACGGGCGTCACCGCCTGTTCGAGGCCTTCCGCGACGATCCGGAGGCAAGCCCGCTTGCAACCCCGTCGGGGCGGATCGAGATCTTCTCCGACACGATCGCGGGTTTCGACTATGCGGATTGCCCCGGGCACCCGGTCTGGCTCGAGCCGAAGGAATGGCTCGGGAGCCCGCTCGCGGCGCGTTTTCCGCTGCACCTGCTCTCGATCCAGCCGGCGACGCGGCTCCACTCGCAGCTCGACGCTGGAAGCGTCAGCCAGGCGAGCAAGGTGTCGGGGCGCGAGCCGTGCTATCTCGGAGCGGAGGACGCCGCCGCGCGCGGGATCGCCGACGGCGACCTCGTCAGGCTGTTCAACGACCGTGGGGCCTGCCTCGCGGGCGCGGTCGTGACCGAGGGCCTGCGCCCGGGCGTGGTCGTGCTCCCGGTCGGAGCCTGGTACGACCCGGTGGAGCCGGGGAAGGTCGGGACGCTCGACCGGCACGGCAACGCGAACGTGCTGACCGCCGACCGCGGGACGTCGCGCTTGGCCCAGGGGCCGACGGCGCTGAGCGCGCTTGTCGAAGTCGAGCGTTTCGAAGGCGTCGCGCCGCCCGTTTCGATCCTCTCGCCGCCCGAGACCGTCGAGCGGCCCGAGCGACGGTGGGGGACGGCGTCGTGAGCGGGCCGACGATCCTCGTCGAGCTCGGCGACCTCGCCGGCCTGGCTGAAGCGGTCCTGTTCGTCGACACCCGGACAGGGCCGGATTACCGCCGCGGCCACATCCCGGGCGCGATCCACCTCGACACCTTCGCCTACGCGAACGAGGGCACCGATCCCGAGCGCTGGCCGGGAGTCGTCTCGCACTGGCGCGACGTGTTCGCGGGCGCGGGGATCTCGGCCGACAAGACGGTCGTCTTCTACGACGGGGGGCTCGAGAACCGCGCCGCCCGCAACGGCTTCATGCTCTCGTACCTCGGCCATCCGCGTGCGCACGTCCTGCACGGCGGGATGACCGCCTGGTTGCGGAACGGCCGCGAGCGCTCGAAAGAGGTGTGCGTTTGCGCTCCGGTGCCGGTGATCGAGCTGCCCGTGCGCGACGGGATGGTCGCTCTCGTCGACGACGTCGTGAAGGCGCTCGACGAAGGCGGCCCACAGCTGCTCGACGTCCGCGACACGGCGGAGTACGAGGGTCGTGTGCGGCTCCAGTGGAATCCCCGGATGGGTCGCATCCCTGGCGCGCTGCCGCTCGAGTGGACGGCGATCCTCACCGCGGAGCGTGTCGACCGGGCGCTTGTCGGGACGCCTTACTATCCCACCGGAATGCGGGTCGGACTGCGCGGCGACGACGAGATCCGCGCCGCGCTGGCCGAGGCAGGAGTCGAGGATGGGAGCGAGTTGATCGTGTACTGCCAGAAGAGCCATCGGGCGAGCACCGTCTACCTGGCACTCGAGCGCCTCGGGTTCGACGTGCGGGTCTACCCGGGGTCGTTCCGGGAGTGGTCGCGCCGCCGCCAGCTTCCAATCACCCGCAGCGCCCGCCGCGCGCAGGCGGCCCTGAAGGCGCAAGCATGACTGTGAAGACGCCGATCTTCCCTGATCTCGCCGGCAAGACGGCGGTCGTCACGGGCGGCTCGAAGGGGATCGGCGCCGCCACCTGCCGCGCGCTGGCCGAGAACGGCGTCAAGGTCGCGGTGGTCGCCCGCGGGGAGGCCGAGGTCGACCAGCTCGTCGCCGAGCTGACCGCGACCGGCGCGACTGCGATCGGCGTGACGGCCGATTGCACGAGCCGCGAGGCGCTCGAGCGGATGCGCGGCCGCGTCGAGGAGGCGCTCGGGCCGACCGACATCCTGATCCCCTTCGCCGGTGGGTTCCGGCGCGCCACGCCGATCCTCGAGATCAGCGACGAGGAGTGGAGCTTCGTCGTCGAGTCGAACCTCACCTCGACGTTCGTCACCACCCAGGTGTTCCTGCCGGGGATGATCGAGCGTGGGAGCGGTGCGATCGTGACCATGGCCTCGAACGCAGGCCGGCTGCTCGACATCACGTTGACCGCGTCGTATGCGGCGGCGAAGGCCGGGATCGTGATGTTCAGCAGGCACGTCGCCAAGGAGGTCGGGCCGCACGGGGTGCGCGTCAACTGCGTCGCCCCCGCGACGACGCTGACCGACCGCGTAAAGGGCGTGCTGGACGACGAGCGCCGAGCCCATGTCGCGAACCTCGCCCCGCTCGGGAAGATCGGCGCGCCCGAGGACAGCGCCTACGCCACGTTGTATCTCTGCTCGGAAGTTGCCGGCTGGATCACCGGGATCACGATCGACGTGGCCGGCGGCCGGATCATGCTCTAGCTGCGCTTGGGGGGTAGCTCGCGTACGGTTCGCGTGGCGATCTCCTTGTGGCCCAAACCGCCCGAGCCTTACGCCATCCAGATATGCCTATTTTGGGAGCTCCTGACGTTTTCGTGGGTTCATTCGCGGCCGGGGAGCGGTGGTCTGAGGCCTCCGAGGGTGAGCATGGCGAGCGCGATCAGTGCCTGGGCTGTGTGGAAGCCGTAGGCGCGGCGGCAGATCAGTCGTAGGGTTGTGTTGAGCGCTTCGATCCTCGCGTTCGAGAGCCGGTGGGTGAGGGTCGCGAC
>DASZLW010000373.1:0-12048 GCA_035552175.1 Gaiellaceae bacterium
GAGGGTCTCAGATCCCGTAGAGCGGCGGCTCGAGCGCGATCTCCGCGTCGATGACGCGCCGGCGGAAGCCGATCGCGATCGCGTGAGCTCTGTTACGGGCACCGAACTTCGGGAGGATCGACCGCACGTGGCTCTTGACGGTGTCCTCGGCGATGAACAGCCGGGCACCGATCTCGCGGTTGTCCAGGCCGTCGGCGATCAGGGTCAGGACCTGGAGCTCCCGCGCGGTCAGGTCGACCTCCCCCGTCCGGGGCGGGACGAGCTGGAGCCGCCGTGCGGACTCCCCGTCAGCCGTCCGGTTGCGGCGCGCCGCGATCGCGGCGAACTTCGAGGCGTGATTTTGGTACGCGGCAAGGATGCGGTCGGAATCCTCTGGACTCATGTTGATGTTGTCGGGCGCTACGGGAGGTTGGACCATCGACGTTTTCGACCGCTCTAGTTCCTGCTTATCGAGGATGCCCTCGACGGTTCATGGATCGCCGCGCCGCCGATCGCGTTGCCCTCTTCGCCACTCCGCACGAGAACGGCAGTCGCTCAGCCTCCGCCGGCCCGGTTGCCGGGTCGGCGGATTTGGTGGACAATCGCGCAGTGCCCGCACACGACGCCCTGGCCCCGGTTCCGGTCTCGGACACGATCGGGCCCTCGATCGAGAAGCTGCTCGCGAACTGGCGTGGCGTCGCGGTCGAGGCCTCGGAGAAGCATTCGAACGCATGCGACCACTACGAGAACCTCGACGGATGGCTCGGGATCGGAAGCACGGCTCTCACAGCGATCGTCGGATCGGCGGTGTTCGTGTCGATCCAGCACTCGCCGGGTGACGCCGCCCAGGCGATCGTCGGCTTCATCGGCGTGGTCGCGGCGATCGCCTCCGGGATCCAGACGACGGCGAAGTACGGCCAACGCGCCGAGCGCCATCGCCAGGCGAGCCGCCAGTACGGAGCGACCGTCCGTCAGATCGACGAGCTCCGGGCGCTTCCACCCGGTGCGAGCGACCTCCAGGCGCGGCTCGACAGCCTGCGGAAGGGCTTCGACGACACGGGCGCGATGGCGCCGAACGTGCCGCCGAACATCTGGAACGCGCCGGCGACGAGCAAGCCGAAGCTCGTCGGAAGACGCGGACCGGCCGAGCCGAAGCAGGCCAAGGCCGCCGGCAAGGACGTGAAGGCCGAGGCCGATGCCTAGGCATTCGCTGCTTGGCGCTTGACAACCGTTCGCGCCACGGCCAAAGTTGCCTTCAGCTGATGCGGGCACGAGCAGGAAACAAGGAGAACCGCCGCGCACGGGCGGGACGCCATGCGCTGCCGGCCGCGTTGGCGGCGATCCTGGCGCTCGTCGCGACTACCGCAGCGACTGCAGGGGGCACCACGTCGATCTCCTCCGCGCCGACCATCCAGCCCGGCGCATCCGAGTCCGCGAACACCCTGACCGACCAGACGAGCTCCGACGACACCGGGAACGGCGGGTGCTGGACCGACCACGAGTACTGGAAGCTGCCGCTGACCGCCGGCGACCAGGTCGTGATCAAGGTCGACCAGATCTCCCCGTCCTACAACACGGAGCTCGGCGTGTTCCCGGCCGGCACGACGGATGCGAACATCCGCACGGCGAGTGCTGTCGTGTCGCAGCTCGTCGTGAAGGGGTCGATCAGCTTCACCGCGTTCACGACCGGGACGTATCCGGTGGTCGTGGGCCCGAACTGTTACGACGGCGCGGACGGGCCGTTCACCTTCACGGTGGCCGTGAGTCATCACGCCCTGCCGGAGGCGCTCGTCACGTTCCCGGCGCTCCAGCGGGTATCGGCACACGGGAACGTCACCGCCACCGTCAAGCTCGCCGACGGAACGCCGATCAACGACAAGCAGCTCGTGCTGAAGCTCTACGGAACATGGAAGGACAAGGCTTCCGGGCTGGCCAAACCGCACCTTCTCGCCACCGCTTCGGCCAAACACGGATCGGTGCGCTTCTCGTTCCACCTGCCGGCAGCCCTCGGCGGCGGAATCGTGAGCCTCAAGGTCGCAGGGAGCGGGCCCGGGTACCAGCCCGTGTCGAGCGCGGCCCTGAACGTCAGCGTCGCCTAGCGGCACGCCCGATCTGTCAGCGGCGTTCCGGGCGCACCGATTCGCGGCAGACGCGCGCTGCCCGTCGCCGTCCGATGTTCCGCCGGCTCCTGCCGAAACCGTCCCGCCGCTGACACGCGATGCGCTCCGAAACGGTGCCAGACGACGTGCACGGGACGGCCGGAGCGTCCCGGAACACGTGCGTTGATGCGGGTTCCGGCGTCTCGAGCAGGTGTCAGACACCGGTTTTTGAAACGCCCGAACCCGCGGGCCGGCTCACGGATTCGGGTTCCCGAGTAGCCTTGGAAGGTGACTCCTCCGCGCGCGATCACGACCGAGAGCGAGCTGCGGGAGATCCTCGGATCCCCGAACGAGCTCGTTCTCTCGAAGATCTCGAACCGGCTGAACTCGCTGACCCGGCAGTTCGTCGAGCGCTCCCCGTTCGTCTGCGTCGCCACGAAGATGCCGGGCGGCGGCGTCGATGTCTCTCCGCGCGGCGACCCCCCCTCGTTCGTCCGGATCCTCGACGACCGCACGCTGCTGATCCCGGACCGCCCCGGGAACCGGATCGGAGACACCCTGACGAACCTGATCGGGGATCCGTCGATCGGCCTCCTGTTCTTGATCCCCGGCGTCGGCGACACGTTCAGGGTCAACGGCCGGGGAATGATCACCGACGATCGCGAGCTTCTCGAGCAGAGCGCGGTCGAGGGCTCCGTGCCCCGCCTCGGGATCCTCGTCGAGATCGAGGAGGCCTACACGCAGTGCTCGAAGGCCCTGATCCGCTCGGAGCTCTGGAACGCGGAGCGCCACATCGAGCGCTCCGAGCTCCCGACCGGAGGGGAGATCCTCAGGTCGCTGAACGACCCGAGCTTCGACGCGGACGAGTACGACCGCGCTCGCACCGAGCGCTACGCGCGCCGCGAAGGCCTCTACTAGCGAACGAAGCGGCGGGAGCCGCCGCTCGACCGGGACGCAAACGTCACTTCCTGGGAACGAGCCCGTACATCCGGCCGAACCCCACGAGGTAGACGCGTTTCGTGTCGGCGACGATCGGCGAGTACTTGCCGTCGGGGTAGCTCCACACGAGCTTCCCCGTCTTCGCGTCGAGCCCGTAGGTGCGCTTCGCGAACGTCGAGAAGTAGACGATCCCGTCGAGCAGGGTCGCGGCACCCGAGATCGGCCCGTTCGCGTGGAACGTCCAGATGGTCTCGCCCGTCGCGGCCGAGAGGGCATAGAAGTTTCCGTCGTAGGAGCCGACGTAGACCCGCTCGTCCGAGACGGCCGGCGACGAGTAGACGTACCCGCCGGTCGACCGCGACCAGAGCAGATCGCCCGTCTTCGCGCCGTACGCGTACACCTTGTCGTCGGTGTTTCCGATGTAGACACGACCATAGGCCACCGCGGGGGTCGAGTAGAAGGTTCCGAGCTCGCCGGAGAGGCCCGGCTGGGCGGAGGCGCGCCAGACCTCCTTCCCCGTGGACGCATTCAGCGCATACACGTGTCCGTCGTAGGAGCCGACGACGATGTTCGGCCCGGAGACGGTCGCCGAACCCTTGATCTTCCCGCCGGTCGGGAACGACCAGCGGAGCTTGCCCGTCGTGGCGTCGATCGCGAGCTCGTTGCCGTTCCAGTTGCCCACGTAGACGAGCCCGTGCGCGACGAGGGGCGAGGACTCGTCGGGCCCTTCGGTGTAGCGCCAGAGCACCTTTCCGGTCCGGGCGTTCAGCGCCACCAGTTCGCCGTCCGTTCCCGGGACGGAGCGATTGCAGTCGGGATGGCCGATGAACGTCTGGTAGACCACGTGGTTGGCAACTGCCGGCGACGACCAGCCGCAGCGATGCGAGTCGAACGTCCACACGGTCTTTCCGGTCTTCTCGTCGAGCGCGTAGAAATGGCCCCAGAAGGTCGTGAGGTAGAGCCGCCCGTACGCGACCGCGGGCGGGAACTCGAGCAGTGCGCGCCCGTGGAAGGTCCAGATCTTCCGGAAAGGCGGGCGGAGACCGATCCCGACGGGTGCGCGCAGCCGCTCGCCGTCATAGCCCCACATCGGCCACACGATTCCCTGCGGGTTCGCGGTCACGTGCTTCCGCGGTAACGCTGTCGTCGTGAACTGCACCGTCGACGACCCCACGATGTTGCGGCCCTGATGCATCCGGTAGGCGACGTAGATCCCCGCGCAGGCGAGCAGCACTGCGGCCACCCCGGCGGCGATCAGCAGCCGCTTCTTCATTCGCTCCCCACCCCGATCGAGGCTACCTCCCCGTCGGGTCGTCCGAAAACGGAGAGGAGAGAGCTTCGACTCCTCGTATGGGGTCTCAATCCTGTGAAGTAGTCGCGGGCCGCTTTCCGGTGCCTATGGTAGGAAGGCCTTGTGCGCCTCTCGCTGAGCCGTCTTCTCGCGGTCGCTGCCGTCACGCAGACGCCCGGTCTCGACTCGGCCGAATGTCACAGCTAGGAGGCGATCCGGCCTTCCCGACGGCCTCGCTCGGAACCCCGGTCGGGTATGGCAGCTCTCCGGAACCCGACTTCCGCACGCTCTTCGAGGCCGTGCCGGGCCTCTACCTCATCCTCGATCCGGAGCTGAACATCGTCGCGGTGAGCGACGCCTACCTCGCCGCGACGATGACGCGGCGCGAGGAGATCCTGCTCCGCCACATCTTCGACGTGTTCCCCGATAACCCGGAGGACGCATCGGCGACGGGCGAGGCGAATCTCCGGCAGTCACTCGAGCGGGTGCGCGAGCAGCTCGCGCCCGACACGATGGCGGTGCAGAAGTACGACATCCAGCGTCCGGCCGACGAGGGCGGCGGCTTCGAGGTTCGTTACTGGAGCTCCGTCAACAACCCGATCCTCGACGATCGCGGGCGGCTGCAGTACATCCTGTATCGGGTCGTCGACGTGACCGAGTTCGTGCGCCTGAAGGAGCACGACGTCCACCTCGAAGCGCTGACGGAGGAGCTGCGCGAGCGAACGGTGCGGATGGAGGCGGAGATCGTGCGCCGCTCGGTCGAGCTGCAGCGGACGAACGAGGAGCTACGCGCCGCGAGCTCCGCGAAGAACGACTTCCTCTCCCTCATGAGCCATGAGCTCCGCTCGCCGCTCGCGTCGATCCTCGGTTTCGGAGAGCTCCTCGAGCTCTCGTCGCTCGACGAGCAGCAGACGGCGAAGGTCACGATGATCCTCAAGGCGGGCAAGCACCTGCTCTCCCTGATCAACGACGTGCTCGACCTTTCGCGGATCGAGTCGGGACAGATCTCGATCTCCCTCGAGCCGGTCGCGTTGCAGCCGCTCGTCGACGACGCGCTCGCGCTGATGCGGCCACTGGCGGATGCCCGAGCCATCGCGATCAGGCCGACCGAGATCGCCCCGGGCCTCGGCTACGCGATCGCGGACAACCAGCGGCTGAAGCAGATCGTGATCAACCTGATCTCGAACGCCGTCAAGTACAACCGCGAGGGCGGGACGGTGGCGATCTCGATCAGCGCCGCCGATGACGACCGGGTGCGCATCTCGATCGCCGACACGGGCGCCGGCCTCGACGAGGCGCAGCGTGCCAGGCTGTTCGTCCCGTTCGAGCGTCTCGAGGCGGCGTCCGCCGGGATCGAGGGGACAGGGCTCGGGCTGGCGCTCTCACGCACGCTGATCGAGGCGATGGGCGGGATGATCGGCGTCGAGAGCGTTCCCGGCGAAGGCAGCTGCTTCTGGGTCGAGCTGACCGTCAGCGAGCCCGCCGCCGTCCACGAGGGCGAGCTTCAGAGTGACGAGCTCTTCTCCGTCGCCGCCTACCCGACCGACCGGAAGCTCCTCTACATCGAGGACACGGTCGCGAACGTCCTCCTGATCGAGGGCGTGCTCGACCGCCGCCCGAGCGTGCGGCTCATTCCCGCGATGCTCGGCCAGCTCGGCCTCGACCTGGCCCGACAGCATCGGCCTGACCTCGTGCTCCTCGACCTCCACCTGCCGGACATCCCCGGAGAGGATGTCCTCGCGAGGCTCCGGAACGATCCCGCAACCCGCGGCATCCCCGTGGCGATCCTGAGTGCCGACGCGACGCGCGACCGGGAGCAACTGGTCGAGGCAGGCGCGCAGATCTTCCTCACCAAACCGATCGCGCTGCGTGACCTCCTCGAGACGCTCGATCGGTTCATGGCGTGAAGAAACACCTTGAGCGTCGTATTCGACGGTTTGACCGTCGATGGAGTATCGTTTTCAGATGAGTGAACATCTGGATCGGCTCGTCCGGGTTCTGATCGCAGAGGACGATCCGGCGCTCCGCCTGGTGATGACGGAGGTGATCGGAACCGTCCGAGCCTTCGAGCTCGTCGCGGCGGTTGCCGACGCGGACGAGGCCGTTGCCGTCGCGCGTCACGCCCTTCCGGATGTCGCGCTCGTGGATGTTCGGATGCCGGGCGGCGGGGGCCTCGCCGCCACGCGGGGGATTCTCCAGGCCTCCGCGGCGACCCGCGTCATCGCCTTCACCGGCCACGACGACGACTCGGTCGTTGCAGAGATGTTCGAGGCCGGGATCGCCGGCTACCTCGTCAAGGGCGGCACGATCGAGGAGATCGTCGCGACGATCCGCGCCGCTGCCGACGGGACCCTCCAGCCTCGAGCCCGCGAGCTGTAAGACCTCTCACGCCAGTTCGCGCGCACCGAGCGACTCGAGGCTTCGTCGTTATGAGGGCCTTCGCGACCTACCCGAGTGTCGCGGCGACCGCGTCTGCGATGACCTTCATCGGGCGGCCCGACTTCTGGCTCGCGTTCCTGAGCCGCGCGAAGGCCTGATCCTCGGTCAATCCCTCCTTGGCCATCAAGATGCCCTTGGCGCGCTCGATCGCCTTGCGGGCCTCGAGGGCCTCGAGGAGCGAGGAGGCCTGGAGCTTCACCTCGGCGAACTCGGTGTGGCGCGCCTGTGCGGCGACGAGCGCCGGGATCACGTCCTGCTCACGGAAGGGCTTCGCGAGGTATCCGAAGACGCCGGTCTCGACGGCACGGGTGACGAGATCCTCCTGACCGAACGCCGTGAGCATCACGATCGGCACCGGCCGGTGCTCGAGGATCCGTCGCGCCGCCTCGATCCCGTCGAGCCGGGGCATCTTCACGTCCATGAGGATCAGGTCGGGCAGGAGGACCATCGCCTGCTCGACCGCCTCGATCCCGTCGCGGGCCTCGCCGCAGACCGTGAAACCGTTCGCTTCGAGCAGCGCGCGGAGGTCGAGCCGGATGATCGTCTCGTCCTCGGCGATCAGGACGCGGCGTGACAGATCAGTCGTCATCTCGCCTCCCGCAGGGCACGGGGACGCTCGTTCGAGTGGAGGCCGAGCGCGTAGCCCGCAACCCGCATCAGCCCGCGGAGCCGCTCGAGCTCGGACGGCAGGAACGGGGCGTGGTCGTCGCGGACGAGGACGAGCACGACCTCGTGGGGTGAGGTGTTCGGGACGACGGCCACCGTCCCCCCGGGCAGCTTGTCGCGGAGTGCGGGCGGCGCCCACGGGATCCGGCCGTCGGCCGTCAGGCATTCCCCGCTGAAGAGCGCCGAGGAGATCAGGGACGGCCCGGAGCCGTCGAGGCCTTCGGGAAGCTCGCCGGCAGTCGACGCGAGCACGACAAGGAAGCCCTCGCGGCGGGCGAGCAGGAGTCCCGCCTCCGCGAACACGAGCCCGATCGCCGCACGGACGATACGTCGGTGAGCCTCACGCGGGCTCGGCGCTGCGGCGACGGCCTCGCAGGCCGACGCCATCGCGAGGCTGCCGTCGCGGAGATCGATCCCGGGACGCCGGGCGAGCACCATGGCGCGAGATCCGAGGCTCGCGAGCGCGTTCTCCAGGGCGGGACCGGAGAGCAGCAGGTCGTCGACGGCGTGCCCGGCCTCGCGGTCGAGCACCTCGAGCCGCATCACGTCCACCCCATGCTCGGCAAGGTGCGCGAGAACCGCCGCCAGGCTCCCGGGACGATCCGGGAGCCTGAGGCGTACGAGCTCGGCGGTCTCGAGCGCGCGTCGTTCGAGCGTGAGCGGCGGGCTATGCGGCGGCCACGAGCCGGTCATAGGAGATCCCTTCGGAGTGGAGCAGGGCGTGGATCGTGTCGCGGAACACGAACGGGTTCCCCTCGTGGGCGGAGCGCCAGCGCCGCTCGTCGATGTAGGCCGGGAGGTACTTGACGCTGAGAGGGTGATGCGGTCCGGCAACGCGCCGCATCCGTGCGAGCACGCGGTCGTTCGCGCGGACGAGGTCGGCGGGTGCGGGCGCGGACTCGACGCCTGCGTCGCGGAGCTCGGCCTCGACGAGGTTCCGCAGCAGCCCTGCGCCGTCGCCGCGCATCGCGGCGCGGATGCGGTGCGCCGCGAACCACGCGGTCTTGTAGCTGCCCCCGATCGCCCGTCGCAGCTCGTAGGCAGAGAGGCCGTGCTGGGACGCGAGCAGCAGGTGGACGGCGACGAACCACTTCCAGACCGGCAGGTGCGAGCTGTGGAAGACGGTGCCCGCCGTGACGCTGAACTGGTAGCGGCAGCTGTAGCAGTGCCACTTTGAGCGTGACGTCAGCCACAGGAGCCGCGAGTGCTCGCTGCAGCGGGGACATTCGACTCCCCCGGGCCAGCGCAGATCGCAGAGGTAGCTGCGGCACTCCTGCTCGAAGTCCTCGTCGCTGCGCAGGTCGAGGAGGCCGAGACGGGTGGCGATTTCCGATCGGACGAGCGTGAGATCTGGCGAATGTGAACGCATGGCGAAGCTCCTTCGGTTTCGAGAGGATCGAAATCGAGCTTCGTCGCTCGTCCGAGACGACAGTCGCCTCGCGCGCCCAGGCAAACTCGGGCGCAGGGTCGGCATCGATGCCGGTACCGCCGCCTCGAGCATCGAGGCGCGTGCCACGACGGTAGCGGAACGGGGGGGCGCGGGCAAATCGAAGCGGGAGGTGGCGCGGCGCCCCCCTCCCGCTTTCGCACTGCTTACCGCGCGATGCGCGCGTGGAGCAGGCGCCCCGCGAGTCGTGTCCCGTTCGACGTGCTCGACGGCGGGCCGCCGAAGGCGCCGGCGCCGCCCTTACCACCCTGCGGCGGATTGGTCGAGGCGACCATGTCGGCGACGTGGGCGTCGAGAGCTGCGAGCATCGTCGTCTCCTGAGCGGCCGTGATGCTCCCCGCAGTGACGTCGGCATCGAGGTGCGTCTTCGCGTCGGCGAGGATCGCGGCCTCGAGGCCCGCGGCGGTCTTGCCCTGCGCGACCGCGATCTGGGCGAGCGTCTGCCCGGCCTTCAGGTCGGTCTCGATCTGCGCTTTCGTCAACCCGAGGTAGGTGGCGATGGCGCCGCTCGAGGGCCCACCGACCGGTCCCCAGGGCCCGCCGTGAGAGCCCGGGCCGCCCGCGCCGGCCGGCGGACCGGTCGAGTTGACCATGTCGTCGACGCGCGAGCCGAGATCGGCGAGCATCGAGGTCTCCTGTGCGGCGGTGAGCTTGCCGGCGGCGACGTCGGCGTCGAGACGAGTCTTCGCGTCCGCGACGATTGCCGCCTCGAGGCCGGCGGCGGTCTTGCCCTGCGCCACCGCGACCTGCGCAAGTGTCTGGCCGCCTCTGAGATCCGTCTGGATGTGCGACTGGGTGAGCCCGAGATACGTAGCGATCGCTGCGCCACCGGGAGGCGTCCCACCACCGGGTGGCCCACCACCGGAACCCGCGGCGCCGATCGCCACGCCGGCTCCCGCACCGACGGCGAGGGCTGTGGAAGAGAGTACGAGCGCGATGCGCTTGTGAGTCTTCATGGAATGCCTCCTCGAGTTAGCGGTTCTGCACGTCGCATTCCAATCGCCAGTCCTGAAAACACCCTGAAGCGACGGCATGAATCCCTTGAGCAATCGCTGAGAGACTCCTGAGAGCCGAAGCGCACCGTGTGCGGCACACTTCCTCTCCCGGGCGGTTAGCTCAGCTGGGAGAGCACCTGCCTTACAAGCAGGGGGTCGGGGGTTCGAGCCCCTCACCGCCCATCAGCGAACAGCCCGCACATCCTTATTTGCGCTGGAGTCGGACCTTCGCGATGGGCGCGCTCGTTCTCCCGCGAAGAGCATGGCGAGCTGCGGATTCATAGTCCGGTTTCATGCTCGCATGAACGCACCCGCTGACTGAGGCGCAAAATCACGGACAGAAAGACGAATCGTCCGACGCGGCGCTTCACCTTCAGGAGGGTACGTCGTCTAACTCCCGGATTGCCTTCGCGCACGGTCAGCGCAGCCGAGCGTCCTGCAGCCAGGCGCTCGTCGCCAAATGGTTGGTTATGTTCCCGCCGTGGGGTACGACCTTCACATCACACGAGCGGAAGATTGGTCGGACAACCAGGCAGACGCGATCACCCTTATGGAGTGGCGCGCGTTGGCGGAATCCGGCTCCGAACCCATCGCTGAACCGGCGAATGGGGAGGGGTTCTTCCTTGTGCGTTGCTCAAGCGACGACGGCGTCGATGCGTGGTTCGATTGATTCGACGGCGACGTCTTCGCAAGGAACTGATCGTCGATCGCTCGCAAAGATGCTGAAACTCGACGCGCGCCTCTGCGCGAAGGTTCAAGGCGACGACGGAGAGCGGTATGAGTCACCCGAAGATCTCTAGGCCATCGGGAGCTTCCGCTCGTCGAGCGTCATCCCGCACTGGCGTCACCCTTGTCCCGTCGCCTGGAGAAGTCGGGGGCGGCAAGCAAGCTCACTCCGACGTGTCAGCCGGGCTCAGTCGTCGTCCATCCCGGAGCCGGATCCCAGCGCCCTCGCGGTATTGCAGGGGCGAGCCGTCACGCGAACGCCGAGCACGGAGAGCGAAAGGGCCCGCGGAACGGGCCCTCTCCACCGAACCGCCGTACGTGATCTACGCGTCCGTTTGGCCGGCGCCTCCAACGTCGAAGATGACCTTCATGTTCGGATGACTCGGATTCGAGCAGAAGAGCTTGTACGTCCCGTGCTTGAGCTGGACCTTCAAGGTGACCGTCCCCGGAGTGTCCACCAGTGGGCCGGTCAGTTCGTCACCATCGGTTGCCGCCGGATCGTCGGCGAGCGTGAAGTTGTGTGTCGGGCAGCTGTCCGTCATCGTGATCCAGTACTCGCCGGGCCGCAACGATACGACCGTCCCACCGTCCTCGGTCAAGGTGATGGCTTTCCCGCTCGCCGGGCCACAAGCGCCGTTGAACGACGCCACCAATCCCCTCCCGTCCTTGGCCGACGTAAAGCCGGCAGCCACCATGATGAGTGCCGCGGCCATCGTGGCCGTCGACACCGCAAAGATACGAACCATCTCCTCCCCCTCGCTTCCGGATGAGTTCCCCGAGCCGCCACTCGATCCCGGGCCAGCGGCGAACATAACAGCCTTCAGAACACCCTTCAAGAGCGAGCCAGGAAGGGGACCGCAATGTTCCTTGCAAACCCCCGGATGCCCTCGCCACCACAAAGGAAATCGGCGTCAGTCGAGCGGCAGTGAGCCGTCGATCACGAAGCTTCGCATCGCTCGGAATGCTGACGGCTTCCCGAGGATGAGCCAGTCAGGAGCGCATGTCTCGTCGGAGGTCGTTGGCCCAACGCTGGCGCCGACAGAGAAGCTTCCTAGCCGTACCTGTGCGCGTACACGGTCGTTGCCGTGCCGAAGGCGACGACGGCGGCAAGCAGCCACCAACGGTACGGGCGGAGACGGATCAGCCGGTCTCGCCACACCTCGGGACCGAGCACCAGGAAAACGATCGGGTTGAGCATGAAACCCACGAGCGTGACCGGCGCGAGGCTCAGGGCGATGATGGCCACCCACACGTACTGCACGAGTTGATGCTACGCGCCTGTGCCCGTGCGCACGTCTTCACCTCCCCGCGAGGCGTGGGCCCAGGCCCATCGATCGCGAGCGTGCCTGGTTAGGATCGATCCGTGGTGCGCCGGCCGAGGATGGAGCTTGCCATCCTCCTCGGTTTCGTCGCGACCTCGTTCGCGCTCTTCGGCTGGCGTCTCCTGCCGCATCCCGGCCGTGTCGT
>DASZLW010000374.1:0-1810 GCA_035552175.1 Gaiellaceae bacterium
TTCCAGTTGCCATGCAAAAACACCTCCTTCTGCCTAAGTCAAGAACGGGCAGAGGAGGCGCGAACTACGCCACCGGACCGCGCTCATGTACGCGCGGGACCATAGCAAGCTTCGGCGGCCTGACGCGAGCCCAAATTCCACCGCCGAGATTTGCGAGGCTACCCGGCGTGCACGACAGCGCCGCCACGCCGGTTCGCGATGAGCCGATGAGCGGGTACGACGTCCACGCCTACGGCTCGATGGTCGACGACGAGGCGCGGATCGACGCCCATGCACGCGCCCTCGAGCTGACGGTGCGGCCCGGAGACACGGTGCTCGACATCGGAACCGGGACGGGGATCTTTGCCCTGATCGCCTGCCGCCTCGGCGCGAAGGACGTGATCGCCGTCGAACCGGACGAGGTGATCGGACTCGCAGAGGAGATCGCGGCCGCGAACGGCTACGGCTCGCGGATCGAGTTCGTCCAGGCGCTCTCGGCGGATATCGCCCCCGCCGGGAAGGTGGACGTGATCGTCTCCGACCTTCGCGGCGTCCTGCCGTTCCACCGCACCTCGATCGCGGCGGTGATCGACGCCCGGGACCGGCTTCTCGCTCCGGGCGGCCGGATGATCCCACTTGCGGATCGCATCTTCGCCGCCCTCGTGGAGGCGCCCGCGCTGTACGACGACGTCGTCCGCGTGTGGGCCGACGACTTCGACGGCTTCGACCTCACAGCCGGCCGGACGCTCGTCACGAACACAACCCGGACGAACTGGATCTCCCCCGGCGCCCTCGTCACGGAGGCCCGCTCGATCGCCGCAATCGACTACGCGAGCGTCACCGGCACGGATGCGTGCGGCTCCGCGGACTGGGCGGTCGAGGCCCCGTGGACCGCGCACGGGCTCTGCCTCTGGTTCGACTCGGATCTGGCCGAAGGAGTCACGCTCTCGAACGCGCCCGGCGGAGATGCCGTCGCCTACGGGCGGCTCTTCCTTCCCTTCTCCCGCCCCCTCGAGCTCACGGCCGGCGAGTCCGTGACGGCCCGCTTCGCAGCCGAGCAGTTCGACGGCGACTACATCTACCGCTGGGGCGTCGAGGTGCGGACGGTCGCCGGCGCGCCGAGGGAGGGGCTGAGCCAGTCGACCTCCTACGGTGTCCCGCTCTCCGCAGCGAGCATCAGGCGCAGCGCCGCCGGCCACCGTCCAGAGCTCGGCGACGAGGGCGGCCTCCATCTCTTCGTCCTCGAGCGGATGGACGGGAACAGCACCATCGAGGAGATCGCGACGACTCTTCGCGAGGCGAGTCCGGGCCGCTTCGCCTCGCTCGACGACGCACGAGCCCGCGTCGCCCGGCTCTCGCGCACCTACTCGAGGTAGCCGTGCTCCCGCTGCACGACAACGCGCCGACCCGCAGCTTCCCGTTCGTCACGATCGGCCTGATCGCCGCGAACTTCGCCGTGTGGGCCTGGGAGCTCCGCTCGCGCGGCGCCAGAATCGACCACTACGCGTTCTACCCGTGCGCCGTCCAGGGCCCGTGCCTCGGGCCTGCCGCCGCACTCCATCTCCCCGCGGCCGAGAGCGCCTTCACGTCGATGTTCATGCACGCGAGCTGGGAGCACATCCTCGGGAACATGCTGTTCCTCTGGATCTTCGGAAACAACGTGGAGGACGTCCTGGGCCGCCTGCGGTTCCTGCTCTTCTATCTCGCGGCGGGGCTGATCGCGACGGCGGGGCAGACGTTCGTCACGCTCCACTATGCGGCCACCGTCGATGCGAGCATCCCGAACCTCGGCGCGAGCGGGGCGATCGCCGGCGTCCTCGGCGCGTACTTC
>DASZLW010000375.1:0-1623 GCA_035552175.1 Gaiellaceae bacterium
TCGAGCTTCGCGAAGATGCGCGCGCCGCCGCGCGGCGACAGGCGCTTCAGCTCGACGAGCGGTGTGTTCCCGACGAGGTCGAGGAGCGACCCGGCGGTGACCAGGCTACGAGCCACCGGCCATCGCGGGCAGCAGGATGACCGTCGAGCCGTCGCGCACCTCGGTCTCGAGGCCGTCCAGCGTCCGGACGTCCTCGCCCTCGACGTACACGTTCACGAACGGAGCGATCTCGTCCTCTTCCACAAGCTGCGCGCGCAGCCCGGGGAAACGGCTCATCAGGTCGTCGAGCAGCTCGCGCACCGTGCCGCCGGCGGCGTGCACCTCGCGCTTGCCGCCCGTCTCGGAGCGAAGCGTGGGTGGGATCCTCACGGTCTTCATGCGTGCGTCGGCCTCCCGGAGCAGAACTCCACGTAGTCGATGTACTCGGTGATGGTCGGGTGCTCCCCGCATACGGGACAGTTCGGATCGCGGCGGAGCGTGACCTCGTTGAACTCGGTCGCGAGAGCGTCGAAGAGCAGCAGACGTCCGGCGAGCGACTCGCCGATCCCGAGGGCGAGCTTCAGCGCCTCGCTCGCCTGGAGCGAGCCGACGATGCCGGGGAGCACGCCGAGCACGCCGCCCTCGGCGCAGCTCGGAGCGAGCTCGGGCGGCGGCGGCTGCGGGAACAGGCAGCGGTAGCACGGGCCCTCGTGCGGCTTGAAGACGGTCACCTGGCCTTCGAAGCGATAGATCGACCCGTGCACGACGGGGATGTCGTGCCAGACCGAGGCGTCGTTCACGAGGTACCGGGTGGGGAAGTTGTCGGCGCCGTCGACGATCACATCCCAGCCGTCGGCGAGGATGCGGTCGATGTTCTCCGAGGTCAGGCGCTCGCGGTAGGTGACGACCTCGACGTCGGGATTGAGCGCCTCGATCGTCCGCTTGGCCGAGTCGGCCTTCCATTCCCCGAGCGTCTCGGTCGAGTGCGCGATCTGGCGCTGGAGGTTCGACGCGTCGACGCGATCGTCGTCGACGATGCCGAGCCGCCCGACGCCGGCCGCCGCGAGATAGAGCGACGCGGGAGAGCCGAGGCCGCCGGCCCCGATGAGGAGGATGCGCGAGTCGAGCAGCTTCAGCTGGCCCTCTTCGCCGACCTCCGGGATGAGCAGGTGGCGGCTGTAGCGCTGGCGCTTCTCGCCGTCGAGCGAGCGCGGCAGCTCCGTGGGGAGGCCGCTGCGCTTCCAGTCGGTGTAGCCGCCGGCGAGGGAGGTGACGTTCTCGTAGCCGAGCTCGCCGAGCGACTTCGCGGCGAACGGGTAGCGGGCGCCGCCGGCGCAGTAGACGAGGATCGGCTGCGCGTGGTCGGGCGCTGCCTGCTCGATCCGCGACTCGAGGAATCCGCGCGGCACGTGGACGGCGCCGGGGATGCGGCCCTCGGTCCACTCGTCCAGCTCGCGGACGTCGACGAGGAGCGGCGCCTCGGCGCCCTCGAGGATCTCGCGTGCGCGCGGGACGTCGACCTCGTCGATCTCGGCCTTCACCTGCTGGAGCAGGTCGCGATAGCTCGCCATGACTTTCCGAAAGATAGCGGTAGCCCGCCTGGGTAGGCTGGCCGCGTGTTCGCGCGATGAGCCCGAAGGCGCG
>DASZLW010000376.1:0-8778 GCA_035552175.1 Gaiellaceae bacterium
CAGTGCTGCAAGGGGAACGAGAAGAAGTACGAGACCGGCCTCAAGCAGCAGGGGTACACCGACGCCGAGCTGCGACAGGAGCTGCAGGAGCGCCTGCTCGAGCAGAAGCTCTACACGAACGTGACGAAGGGTGCGAAGGCGACCGCGGCCCAGATCGCCGCGTACTACGCGCAGAACATCACGCAGTACCAGAAGCCGGCGACGCGCAAGGTCGAGGAGATCCTGGTCGGTAAGAACAAGCAGGCGCTCGCGACCCAGATCTACACCCAGCTGAACGGCGGCGCGAGCTTCGCGACGCTCGCGAAGAAGTACTCCCAGGATCCGGGCTCGAAGAACATCGGCGGCAAGTTCACGGCCACTCAGGGCAGCGACGTGCCCGAGTTCGACAAGGCCGTCTTCGACGCGGCCGCGAAGACGGGGACGCTCCTGAAGCCCGTGAAGACGGCGCAGTACGGCTGGTTCGTGATCGAGCCGCTTGCCGACATCGTCCCGGGCAAGACGACCTCCGAGGCGAAGGCGGCAGCGTCGATCCGCAAGCAGCTGAACTCGACGAAGCAGCAGGCGGCGGCGCAGGCGTGGCTGACGAGCGTCCAGAAGGGCTACTGCAGCGGCGGCAAGATCGCCTATCAGAGCAGCTACGCGCCGTCGCCTGATCCCTGCACGGCGCTCAAGGCGCCGAACCCGACGACGACCTAGCCTCGTGCCGCTCGCGGACGCGCTGCTCGAGCTTCAGCAGCTGACGGAGCGGCTCCGGCGCGACTGTCCGTGGGATCGTGAGCAGACCGAGCGGACGATCGTGCCGCACACCGTCGAAGAGGCCTACGAGGTCGCCGATGCCGCACTCGCGGGTGACGACGCGAAGCTCCTCGACGAGCTCGGCGACCTCCTCTACCAGTCGTACTTCCTCGCGCTGCTGCTCTCCGAGCGCGGTGCCGGCGACCTGGAGGCGGTGGCGCGCAACGTGACGCAGAAGCTGATCGCGCGCCATCCGCACGTATTCGGGGACGTCGAGGCGACGACGGCGGCTCGCGTGCGGGAGAACTGGGAGCGGCTGAAGGTCGAGCAGGAGTCGCGCCGGGGAATCTTCCACGACGTGCCGGAGACGCTCCCGGGGCTCTTGCTCGCGCGCAAGGTGCAGAGGCGTGCAGCTGCGGCAGGCTTCGACTACCCGGATCTCGGGGGTGCGCTCGCGGACCTCGACGAGGAGCTCGGCGAGCTCAGGGCCGAGCTTCCGGCGGCGCAGGAGGGCGCGGAGCCCGACCGGAGGACGGCGCAGGAGCTCGGCGACGTTCTCTTCGCGTGCGTCAACGTGGCTCGCAGGCTCGAGATCGACCCGGAGCTCGAGCTCCGCGGCGCGACGGAGCGCTTCCGCTCGCGCGTCGAGGAGGCGGAGCGGCTCGCCGCTGTGCAGGGCGAGGAGTGGGCCTCTCTCGACCTGGCCGATCAGGACAAGTACTTCGACCTGGCGAAAGAGTCGGGCCGGGCGCAGTGAGCCGGATCGCGGAGATCCGTGGGCGGCAGGTGTTCGACTCGCGCGGCAACCCGACCGTCGAGGTCGACGTGGTGCTCGACTCGGGAGCGCGCGGGTCGGCGATCGTGCCGTCGGGCGCCTCGACCGGCGTGCACGAGGCCGTGGAGCTGCGCGACGGCGGCACGGCCTACGGAGGCAAGGGCGTCACGGCGGCCGTGGCGAACGTCAACGGGGAGCTGCGCGATGCGGTCGTCGGGTTCGACGCGACAGATCAGCCGGCGCTCGACCGGGCCCTGATCGCGGCCGACGGCACGCCCAACAAGGGCCGGCTCGGGGCGAACGCGATCCTCGGGGTCTCGCTCGCCTCTGCGAAGGCCGCCGCGGTCGACGCGGGCGCCCCGCTCTACCGGTACCTCGGCGGTGACGCCGCGAGGACGCTTCCCGTGCCGATGCTGAACGTGATCAACGGCGGGGCCCATGCCCAGAACTCGATCGATCTCCAGGAGTTCATGGTCGTGCCGGCCGGTGCGTCGACCTTCGCCGAGGCGATGCGGATCGGCACCGAGGTGTACCACGCCCTCCGCGCAGTGCTCCACGCGCAGGGGCTTGCGACCGCGGTCGGCGACGAGGGCGGCTTCGCGCCCGACCTGCCGTCGAGCGAGGCCGCGATCGAGGCGATTCTCGAAGCTGCCGAGCGCGCCGGGCACGCCGATTCGGTCGCGATCGCTCTCGACCCGGCGACGAGCGAGGTCTTCCGCGACGGTGCCTACCGGTTCGAGGGCCGCACGCTCGGCTCCGACGAGATCGCCGGTTTCTGGGCCGATCTCGTCGCCCGGTACCCGATCGTGTCGATCGAGGACGGCGCCGCCGAGGACGACTGGGAGGCGTGGGAGGCCCTGACGACCGCGATCGGCGACTCCGTGCAACTCGTCGGCGACGATCTCTTCGTCACGAACCCAGCCCGGCTCCGGCGCGGCATCGATGCGGGCGTCGGCAACTCGATCCTCGTCAAGGTGAACCAGATCGGCACCCTCACCGAGACGCTCGAGGCGATCGAGCTCGCGCACGACGCCGGGTACACGGCGGTGATGTCTCACCGGTCGGGCGAGACCGAGGACACGACCATCGCCGACCTCGCCGTCGCGACCGGGACCGGCCAGATCAAGACCGGCGCCCCCGCCCGCTCCGACCGGGTGGCGAAGTACAACCGCCTGCTGCGGATCGAGGACGAGCTCGGCGACGCGGCCGTCTACCCTGGCTTCGCCGCCTTCCCGAAGCACAGCCGCTGAGCCGCGGGCGCCATAACCGCAGCTGCGCGCGCGGACGCCGTTAGGCTGAAGCCGATGCCGAACCAGGTCAGACGCACGAAGATCGTCGCGACGATCGGCCCCGGCTCGGGCTCGCACGAGATGCTCCGGGCGCTCGCCGCAGCCGGGATGGACTCGGTGCGCCTGAACTTCTCGCACGGCGCGCACGCAGAGCACGCGAGCCGCGCGAAGATCACGCGCGCGGTTCAGCAGGAGCTCGGCCGCCCGCTCGCCCTGATGGCCGACCTGCAGGGACCGAAGCTCCGCGTCGCCGGCCTGACCGAGTCGCGGCTCCTCTTCGAGAGCGCCACGGTCTACATTTCGGGAGCCGACAATGCGCGCGACGGCGACCTCGTGGTCGCCCCGGCCGCGATCGCCGAGGCGCTCGAGCCCGGCCACGAGGTGCTGATCGACGACGGCCTCATCCGGCTCGTCGTGGACGACGTCGAGGGCGGGCGCGCACGCGCGACCGTGATCGTCGGCGGCGAGGTGAAGCCGAACAAGGGCGTCAACCTACCGGCCGGAGTTCCGATCCCGGTGCCGTCGCTCTCGGAGAAGGATCTCGTCGACCTCGACTTCGCGCTCGGGCTCGGCGTGGACTATGTCGCGCTCTCGTTCGTTCGCGGCGCCGCGGACATCCACGAGCTCAAGGAGATCATCGCCAACCGTGGCTCGGACGCTCGTGTGATCGCCAAGATCGAGAAGGCCGAGGCTCTCGACGCCCTCGACGAGATCGTCGAGGAGGCCGACGCGGTGATGGTCGCCCGCGGCGATCTCGGTGTCGAGATGGGCGCCGCGATGGTGCCGCTCCTCCAGAAGCAGATCATCCTCCGCTGCCTCGAGGCCGGGAAGCCGGTGATCACTGCGACTCAGATGCTCGAGTCGATGGTCGAGCACGCCGAGCCGACTCGCGCCGAGGCGAGCGACGTCGCGAACGCGATCCTCGACGGCACCTCCGCGGTGATGATGTCGGCGGAGACCGCGGTGGGCGCCTACCCGGTCGAGGCCGTCCGCACGATGGACCGGATCGCGCGAGCCGTCGAGCCGTCGATGGGCTACCGCCACCAGTCGCCGGAGACGTCCGCATCGAAGGATGTGCGCCGCGCGATGTCGAACACCGCGACCGACCTCGCCGAGGCGCTCGGTGCGAAAGCGATCGTCGTCGCGACGGCAACGGGCCGAACGGCCTCGGAGATCGCCCGCCTCCGGCCGCGCAGGCCCATGGTCGGCCTCTCCCATCATCAGGCTGCGGTGCAGCAGATGGCGCTCGAGTGGGGCGTGCTGCCGGTACTCATGGCGTCGACCGCGGACCTCGAGGACCTCTGGGTGCGGACGATCGAGACTGCGCGCGAGGCGGGAATGATCGAGACGGGCGACCTCGTCGTCCTGATCGCGGGAACGGCCGTGAACCGGAGCGGTTCGACGAACGTGATCAAGGTCGACACCGCCTGACCTCACCGGGACGGCCCTCGTGGAAGGAGGGGGTTCGGCCGGGGCGAAGTCAGCGCGATGCTCCGTCGCTCTCGCCTGCTCACGCTCGGCGGCCTCGTGCTGATCGGCCTCCTCTACTGGAAGCCGCTCCACAGCTACGCCCACACGCGCGCGGTGCTCCGGAACCGCGAAACACAGGTCAGCCGTCTCCAGGTTCAGCAGCACGAGCTGCAGGGGCGCCTCGCGAGCGTCAACACCGGGCAGGATCTCGTGCGCGAGGCGCGGCGGCTCGGGTTCGTCAAGCCGGGCGAGCGGCTCTTCATCGTCCAGGGCATCTCCGCCTGGCGCGCAGGGCGCTGACGCGTACCCTCAGGGCGTGGACGATCTCGCCGTCGTCGAGCGGCAGCTCGGCCGGGTGCCGCGCGCGTTCCGCCGGGTTGCCGTCCGCTGCCCGTTCGGTGCACCCGCCGTCGTCGAGCAGGAGCCGTACGCCGCAGACGGGGAGCCGTTCCCGACGCAGTTCTGGCTGACCTGCCGCCATCTCTCGGCGCGGATAGCGCAGCTCGAGGCCGCCGGGGGTGTCGAGCGCTGGACGGCCGCGACCGAGGCCGACCCCGATCTGAAGGCCAGCCTCGACCGCGGCCACGCCGAGCAGCGCGAACTGAGGCCCGAGCTTCCGGGCGGCATCGGAGGCGCCACTCGGCCAGGCAGCCTCAAGTGCCTGCACGCGCACGCGGCCTTCGCCCTCGCCCGGCCCGGCTACGAGCTCGGCGACCGGATCCTCGCCGAGGCGGAACCGCTGTGGCCGGAAGGGACATGCTGCTCGACTCTATGATCGGGCCCTCGTGGACGTCGAGCTTGCACGTCATCAGTGGGAGGAGGGACGCCGGGCCGTCCAGCGCGCCCGCGGCGATCACAGGCGGTACCGCCAGCTCCTCGGGGAGGTCGACGCCGTGACCGCCAGCCTGACCCGTCGCATCGGCCAGGTCTTCACGCTCGAGGATCTCACGGCGGTCTACGAGAGCGCCGACCGCTGGGTGCTCGATTCGATCCACGAGGCGTTCCCCGATCTCGTCCCGACCGAAGCCTCGACCGTCGCGAACGCCGCGTTCGATGCGTACTCGCGGCGTGCCTCGGACTACCGGCCGTGATCGAGCCGCGCCCCAGGCGGCCTGCCCGCAAGCGCCGGCGCCGGCTCCGGCTCGTCGTCATGCCGCTCGCGCTCGGTGTCGTGCTCGTGATCGGCGTCGGCCTCGGCGAGGCGCTCCACGACAACCCGAAGCCGGGTGGCAGCCAGACGATTGTCCGGACGCTCCGCCCGCTCCCGCTCGTCCCCGTCGCCCGCGACACCGTCACCGTGACGACGACCACGAGTCCCTGAGCGCCTCGATCCACTAGGAACGCGCAAGTTTCGATAGTTTTCGGGCCGAACATGAGTTTCCAGCGACCGGCAGCAAGGCGCGCGCCCGCCGCGGAGCCGGACTGGCTGACACTCGGCCAGGCAGCGAAGTTCCTCGGCGTGGCGCAATCGACGATCCGCAAGTGGTCGGATCAGGGACGCCTGCCGGCCTTCTACACGCCGGGAGGCCATCGGCGGTTCCGCCGCCAGGATCTCGAGGCGTTCGTCGAGCGGTCGGGGCCCGGCCAGCACCGCGGCGGCCCGCTCGTGCTCGTGGTCGACGACGATCCGAGCCTCCGCGAGTACATGCGCCTGAATCTGGAGCTCGCCGGCTATGCGGTACGCGAGGCGGAGAACGGAACGAGCGCCCTCGCTGCGGTCGAGGATCAGGCCCCGGACCTCGTGCTTCTCGACGTGGTGATGCCGGGCGTCGACGGGTGGCAGATCCTGCGCCAACTCGAGGAGAGGCACGGCTCGATCCCGGTGATCATGTTCAGCGGCAAGGTCGACGGAGCAGCCGAGGCCGTCGAGCGCGGCGCCAGTGGCTTCGTCGGGAAGCCGTTCGACCCCGAGGAGCTGCTCGAGCGCGCAAAGCAGCTCGTGCCGGTCTGAGCCTCCTCGTGTGACCCGCTGCCGCCTACAGCTCTTCGGCGGCGCGTAAGAGCCCGCCGGCGATCACGCCCAGAGCGGCGAGGAGGCTCACCCAGAGGCCGACGCCGCGGCTGTCTGCCGGGAGCACCGCATCCGGGATGTTGATCACGCGCATCAGCACGAACACGGTCGCGAGGGCGCCGAGACCGAGCACGACGAGGTACTCGGGAGCCGGGAGATCGAACCCGTAGGCCCGCAGGATGACCAGCGCCACGACGGCGAAGCCGATGAAGAACACGAGCTTCCCGAGGACGCCGGTGTGCCAGCCGATCACCGCGAGCTTCACGCCAGGGCCCGACCCGGCGTACCAGTCCATCAGCGTGGAGAGCATCAGGACGAGGCCCGAGACCCACGTCACGCGGTCGCCCGCGGCCCAGAGCCCGTCGGATGCCGGTCTCGCGTAGGCGGGCGGCGGCGAGGGTGGGCTCGACGCGCCTTGGTCGAAGAAGAGGTCGGACATCGCGGCTAAGTATGGGTGAACGCGCGGACGTGACGACCGGAGGGCGCCACTCCTATTGCAGGACGCCGAAGTTCGCCTGGATCTCGTGGAAGGCCGCGAGACCGATCAGGACCGTGAGGAGCGCCAGTACCGCGAGCATGACCCAGAAGCGCGCGTTCGAGTTGCGCGCGTACTCGTGGTGCGCGATCCGCGCGCGCCGCCGCGCCCGTTCCTTGATGTAGGCGCGCTCGATGGCCGCGGGGTCGAGCGAGGGCGCGTCGAGCGAGGGCGCGTCGAGCGAGGGCGTCTCCTCGCGGCTCGGCGAAGGCGGGCCTGCCGGCTCGTCCGCCAGTCGATTAGCAGGCTGGGCCATGCGCAGAAGTCTAGTCTGCGCGGGTGGATTTGAAGGCGTTTGAGGGCCGGCCACTCGTGATCGGCCACCGTGGCGCAGCGAAGGTCGCACCTGAGAACAGTCTAGAAGGCCTGGAGGCTGCGGTGGCGGCGGGCGCAGACCTCGTCGAGTTCGACGTCGAGCGCAGCACGGCAGGATCCGCGCTCGCGATCGGGCATCCGGGCGTCAGCCGGGTCGGCCCGGCACCCACCCTCGAAGAGGCGCTCGCGTATCTCGCGGGTCAGGAGATCGGCATCCACGTCGACCTGAAGCTCGCCGGAGCCGAGGACGAGATCGCCGCGGCTCTGCGGCGGCACGGGGTGGAGCATCGCACGGTGGTCTCGACGCCCGACGCGCGTTCGCTCCGCAGCCTCGGCGAGCTCGCCCCGGAGCTCGGGCGGGCGATCAGCTATCCGGAGGATCGCCTCGGAGCGGCGTCGATTCCGTGGCCGAGAACGGTCGTCCGCACCTCGGCGGCCGGGCTCCGCTTCGCGATGCGCGCGCGCGTGCCGCTCCTCCTCGCGGCATCCGGTGGGAACGCGCTCTCGCTGCATCACGCGATCGTCTCGGCAGCGGTCGTGCGCACCGCTCACAGCCGCGGCGCAGGGGTGATCGCATGGACGGTCAACGACCCGGTGCGTGTCCGCGTGCTCGCCCTCATGGGCGTCGATGCGATCGTCTCCGACGACCCGCAGATGATCGCCTCCGTGCTGGCTACACTGAACACGCGAAAACCAGATACGCAAAATCCAGGCCAAACGACCTGAAGCGGGAGCATGTGAAGTCCTATTCGAAGAACGGGCGCCGTCTGCGCACATCGATCGTGAAAGCGGCGCTCCTGCTGGCGCTTGCATGCGCCGTAGCCGGGCCGGCTCTCGCGGCGGCGCCTGCAAAGGCGAAGGGGCATGCGGTCACGAAGCCGGCGAAGGCCGTCACCGTGCCCGGCGGGGTTCGCATCGCCGGTATCCGCGTCGGCGGTCTCGCCCCCGGCGCGGCGGCGAGCGCCGTGAGATCCGCGTTCGCGACGCCGATCCCGCTCGTGATCGACGGCGCGCACGTGATGCTGCACCCGGCGAAGCTCGCGACCGCCTACGTCGACCCGGCGATCGGGCATGCACGCGCAGCGAGCTCCGGGACGAACGTCCATCTCGTCGTCTCGGTGCACGGCGCGGCGGTCCGTCAGGCGCTCGCCTCGCTCTCGAGGCGCTTCGATCAGAAGCCGCGAGACGCGCAGCTGAAGGTGAAGGACGGCCGTCCGTTCGTCGCCCAGGAGCAGGTGGGCGTCACCGTCGACCAGAAGACGCTCCTCGAGCGCATCGTCAGGTCGCTGACGTCCAATACCCGGCGCCCGCTCTCGGTCAAGACGCACAAGGTCGCGCCGGCCGTGACCGCGCAGAGCTTCGGGCCGATGATCCTCATCAACCGTGAGGCGAACCGCCTCACGCTCTTCCGCCCGAACAACACGGTCTGGCGCGTGTTCCCGGTCGCGACGGGCCAGTCGATCTACCCGACGCCGGCCGGACGCTTCTCGATCGTCGTCAAGTGGGTCGATCCGACCTGGTATCCGCCGACCCAGGACGCATGGGCTGCAGGTCTCAGTCCGGTGCCGCCCGGGCCGGACAACCCGCTCGGCACGCGCTGGATGGGTCTTTCGGCGCCCGGGATCGGGATCCATGGCACCGACGAGCC
>DASZLW010000377.1:0-3616 GCA_035552175.1 Gaiellaceae bacterium
GGCGTCCAGCACGCCCACATGACCGTCGCCGTGATCGCCGAGAGCCCGCAGCGGTTCCACGCCTGGCTCGCGAACATGGCTCGTCCGGCGCCGCAGCCGGCAACGGCGGTCGAGCGCGCCGGGCTCGCGGTCTTCGACTCGACGCCGTGTGCCAGCTGCCATTCGATCCGCGGGACGAGCGCCGGGGGCGAGGTCGGCCCCGATCTCACCCATCTCGCGACGCGCACGACCCTCGCCGCGCTGACGATCCCGAACGCTCCCGGCTATCTCCGCGGATGGATCGCCGATCCGCAACAGGCAAAGCCGGGCGCCAAGATGCCGGCCGTTCCCCTCAGCTCGCGCGAGCTCGACGAGCTCGTCGCCTACCTGGATCACCTCCGCTGATGACCGCGATCGCGCCTTCGGTCCCACCCCCCGAGGTCCTGCGTCTCGAGCACACGTGGCTGCCGCGGCCGGGCCTGCTCGGCTGGCTGACGACCGTCGACCACAAGCGGATCGGGCTGCTCTACCTCGGGGCGACGTCGGTGTTCTTCCTGGCCGGCGGGATTGAGGCGATGATCATGCGCACGCAGCTCGCGACGCCGAACGAGCACCTCGTGGGCCCCTCGACCTACGACGAGCTCTTCACGACGCACGGGGTGACGATGATCTTCCTGTTCGTGATCCCGATGTCCCTGGGGGCGTTCGGGAACTACCTCGTCCCGCTGATGATCGGCGCGCGCGACATGGCCTTCCCGCGGCTCAACGCGCTCTCCTTCTGGCTGTTCGTCGGCTCGGGCTGCCTCATCTACGTCGGGCTGTTCCTCGGGACCGGCCCGAATGCCGGCTGGTTCGACTACGTGCCGCTGGCACTCCGGCAGTACGACCCGCAGCCCGGAGTCGACTTCTACGCGATCGGCCTGATCTTCAACGGGATCTCGACCACGGTCGCGGCGATCAACTTCATCGTCACGATCTTCAAGCTGCGGGCGCCGGGGATGTCGCTCAACCGGATGCCGCTCTTCTGCTTCGCGAACCTGGCGGCCTCGCTCGCGCTCCTCTTCGCGCTGCCCGTCCTGTCCGTCGACCTCGTGTTTCTCGAGCTCGAGCGGAAGCTCGGCTTCCACTTCTTCGATACCGCGCACGGCGGCCTGCCGCTGCTCTGGCAGAACCTCTTCTGGATCTTCGGGCACCCAGAGGTCTACGTGATCGTGCTGCCCGCGTTCGGGATCGCGACCTCGATCATCCCGACGTTCGCGCGCCGCCGGATGCTCGCGTTCCCGCTCGTCGCGCTCGCGGAGCTGCTCGTCGCGTTCATCGGGTTCGGGGTGTGGGCCCACCACATGTTCGCGACCGGACTGCCGACGGCGACGCTGATCTTCTTCTCCGCAGCCTCGATGATGGTGGTGGTCCCCTCGACGATCCAGATCTTCGCGTGGACGCTGACCGTGATCTCCGGGACGCCGATCTTCAAGGCGCCGCTCCTCTTCATCGGCGGGTTCATCACCTTCTTCGTGATCGGCGGGCTCTCGGGGATCATGTTCTCCGCGATCCCGTTCGACCAGGCCGCGACCGACACCTACTTCGTCGTCGCCCACCTCCACTTCATCATCTTCGGGGCCGCGGTGTTCCCGCTGCTCGGCGGCCTCTACTACTGGTTCCCGAAGGTCACGGGGAAGATGTACCGCGAGCGCTGGGCGATCGCGAGCTTCTGGGTGATCGCCGCGGGGACGGCGCTGACGTTCTTCCCGATGCACATCGTGGGGCTGCTCGGGATGACCCGGCGGATCTACACCTACGACTCCGGGCTCGGGTGGGGGATCTACAACCTGATCGAGACGATCGGCGGCTTCGTGCTCGCGAGCGGGCTCGTGATGCTCGCCGCGAACCTCGTCTGGAGCGCCCGGCGCGGAGCTCCGGCCGGGCATGACCCGTTCTTCGGCGGCACCCTCGAGTGGACGATCCCCTCGCCGCCCCCTCACTACAACTTCGCCCTCATCCCTCGTGTCGCGAGCGCCTATCCCAACTGGGACCGGATGGACCGTGAGGCCGACGAGCGGAGACTCGAGGCCGGTGAGGTCTCGTTTCCGCACGGCCACGAGACGCCCCTCTCGACCGTGGCGGACGGCCATTTCCTCGAGGTGGCCGAGATGCCCTCCGAGTCGGCATGGCCGATCCTGCTCGCGTTCTGCGTCACGATCGTCTTCGCGCTGCTCCTCACCTCCCATTACGGGTCGGCGGGGCTCGTCGCGATCGTAGGCGCGCTCGTGCTCGTGGCCTGGCACCGGGAGGAGCCGGAAGCCGCATGACGACCCGCCGGGCAGATCGGAGGCCGTCGTGACCGTCGCCGCGGTGCCGGCAGCGCGTGGCCGCTCGAACGGCTGGTGGGGGATGGCGCTCTTCGTGGCTGCAGAGTCGACGCTCATCGGCGCGATCGTCGGGAGCTACTTCTACCTTCGCGTCAACACGCCCGTCTGGCCGCCGCACGGGATCCCGATGCCCTCCGTGCTCGCCCCGGTGGTGCTCACCGCGGTCCTGGCGGCGGCCCTGATCCCGTTCCGTGCGGCGGTACACCTGGCGAGGCGGGGCGCTCGCGGGCAGGCGTTCGCTCTCCTCGTCCTCGCCACGTGCGCCCAGGCCGCGTACTTCGGGATCCAGATCCATCTCTTCGACGACAGCCTCGGCCGGTTCGGGCCACAGGCGAACGCGTACGCGTCGATCTACTACGTCCTGCTCGGCGCAGACCACGCGCACGTGGCGATCGGGCTGCTCTTCGACGCGTGGCTGCTCGCCCGCATCGCTTTCCGGCTGACCCCGTACCGGCTCCGCGCGCTGCAGGCGGTCGCGCTGTACTGGACGGCCGTCGTCGTCCTCACGATCGTGGTCGTCCTCACCCAGCTTTCGCCACGGATGTGAGCAGCTCCCGGATCAACGCGTTGCAGTGGTTCGGCCTGATGGCTGCGCCGCTCGCCTGGGCGACGCAGCTCGTCGCCGGCTACTACTCGGCCGAGGCTCACTGCGAGGCCACACAGTGGCAATCCGGCTGGTCGCCGACTCTCCTCGGGATGACGGGCGGCGCCGCGCTCGTCGCCGTCGCGGGCGAGATCGCCGCCACGGCCGTCTTCCTCAGGCTGCGGCGCGTCTCGAACGACTCCGCCGGCCCGCCCGGCCGCCAGCACCTGTTCGCGGTCGGCGCGATGGTCGGGAACGTCCTCTTCTTCGTCGCGATCCTCCTCGGCGGGGTCACGGCCGTCGCCCTCAACGGGTGCAGGCCGGCATGAGGCGCGCCGTCCCGCTCGTCGCGATCGCGGCGCTCCTGCTTCCTGCCCTGGCCGTCGCGGCGACGGGGCCGCCCACCGTCGGCGTCGTTTCGGCACAAAAGGGAGCGGCGCTCTACGCCGCGAACTGCTCGAGCTGCCACGGACCGCGCGGCGCCGGGATCGAGCCGCCGGGAAAGCCCGGGGTCGGCGATCTCGTCGGCGCGGGGCCGTCGCTGCAGGGTGTGGGAGCCCTGGCGGCCGACTTCTACGTGCGCACCGGCTACATGCCGCTCGCGAATCCCCACGAGGAGCCCGCCCGTTCCCAGGTGCTCTTCTCGGAGACGCAGATACGCCGGCTCGTGAGCTACGTCGCCTCG
>DASZLW010000378.1:0-5777 GCA_035552175.1 Gaiellaceae bacterium
CTTCCCGGCGGCCAGCGAGGCGACGATGCTCTACGGCGGTGCGCTCGCCTCGGGAGCGTTGGCCGGGCACGTCGGGCTCTTCGGCCACCATTTCCACGAGGGCTTCTCGGCCTACCTCTCCGTCGTGATCGTCGGGGTCGCGGGCAACACGTTCGGGTCGGCCGTCGGCTGGCTGATCGGTGTCTACGGCGGCCACCCGCTCCTCGAGCGCTACGGTCGCTATGCCCACATCACGCCGGGGCGGATCGAGCACGCCGAGCGCTGGTTCGACCGCTTCGAGAACGTCGCCGTGCCGCTCGGGTTCGCGACGCCGCTCGTCCGCTCGTTCGTCGCAATCCCCGCAGGAATCTTCGAGGTCGGCTTCGCGCGTTTCATCCTCTCCGCCCTCACGGGCATCACCGTGTTCTGCGCGGCCGTCGCGGGAATCGGCTGGGCGGCCGGCTCGAGCTGGCACACGGCCCGCCACGACCTCGAGTACATCGAGGTAGCGGTCGCGGTTTTGATCGTGCTCTTCGCCGCTTTTCTCATAGTCCGCCTACGCCGCTCCACTACCATGGCCGAAAGTGTCGATAGCCCACGTTGACGTCAAGGCGCAGTACGCGCCCCTGATCCCGCAGCTGCAGGACGCGTTCGCGCGAACGCTCGAGAGCGGCCGCTTCATCTTCGGCCCGGAGGTCGAGGGTTTCGAACGGGAAGCGGCCGAGTACCTCGGCACGCAGCAGACGGTCGGAGTCGCAAACGGCACCGACGCGATCGTCCTCGCGTTGAACGCGCTCGGGATCGGCGCCGGCGCCGAGGTGATCTGCCCGGCCTTCACCTTCTACGCCACGGCCGAAGCGATCGTCCAGGCCGGTGCGACGCCGGTGTTCGCAGACATCGATCCCGTCACCCTGAACCTCGATCCGGCTGAGGTCGAGCGGAGGATCGGGCCGAAGACGAAGGCGATCATGCCGGTGCATCTCTACGGTCGCCCGGCGCCGGTCGAGGAGCTCCGTGAGTTCGGCCTCCCGATCGTCGAGGACGCCGCACAGGCGTTCGGCGCGGCCGGGATCGCGACGAGCATCGTCTCGACGTTCAGCTTCTTCCCGACCAAGAACCTCTTCGCACTCGGCGACGGCGGCCTCGTCGCCGTCAACGACCCCGAGGTCGCCGACCGGATCCGGATGCTCCGATTCCACGGCTCGAAGGCGAAGAAGGACTTCGAGCTGATCGGCTACAACAGCCGGCTCGACGCCCTCCAGGCCGCGATGCTCCGCATCTTCCTGCCCCACCTCGACGGATGGAACGCCTCCCGCCGCGAGGCCGCCGCGCGGTACGAGGAGCTCGGTCTCGGAGAGATCGCCGAGTTGCCGCGCGACGAGGCGGGCCACGTCTACCACATGTACTGCATCCGCACCTCCGAGCGCGAGCGGCTCGCCGCCGCCCTCGCCGAAGCCGACATCGGCTTCGCGTTCTACTACGACCCGCCACTCCACCTGCAGCCGTCGCTCCGCTTCCTCGGCTACTCCGAGGGCCGGCTTCCGGAGACCGAGAAAGCCGCGCGCGAGAACCTCTGCCTGCCGATGTGGGGCGGGATCTCGGAGGCTCAGCAGGCGGAGGTCGTCTCGGTGCTCCGCCGCGCGTCGAGCCTCGTCCAGGCGTGATCGCCTTCCCGGTCAACCGGCACCGCGTCTGGCAGTTCGTGGCCGACGGGGTGCTGATCACCGCCGCCTGGTGGGGAGCGTTCTTCCTCTGCTTCGACCACCGCGTCCCGATCTTCTACCGGCACCTGCTCTCGTGGCAGGTGTTCACGATCGTGATCGTGCTGAAGCTCGCGATCTTCATCGTCTTCGGCTTCTACAACCGCTGGTGGCGATACGTCTCGACCCGTGACATGTGGGGCGCGGCTCGCGGAGTCACCGCGGCGTGCGTCGTCGTCGACCTCTTCCTCTATGCCTTCCCGCCCGCGCACACCGCGCACCTGCCGAAGCGGATCGTCGCTCTCGACTACCTCCTGCTCCTTGCGTTCGTCGCCGGAACGCGCCTCCTTGCCCGCTCGCTGATCGAGCGCCCGTCCGCCGGGATCGTCGCCCGCGGCAAGGAGGTGCTCGTCGTCGGCGCCGGCGACGCGGGCGCGCTGATCGTGCGCGAGATGCAGCGGAACCGGCAGCTCGCGTACACGCCCGTCGGCTTCGTCGACGACGACACCAGGAAGAAGCACACGAAGATCCACGGCGTCCGGGTGCTCGGGACGACGGACGACCTCGGCCATATCCTCCGCGACCATCGCCCGGACGAGGTGCTCGTCGCGATGCCGTCAGCCCCCGGCGAGATCCGCCGGAAGGTGATCGACGCCGCCCGCGCCGAGGGGATCCCGGTGAAGACGCTGCCGGCGCTCCACGAGCTGATCACGAGCGACGTGAACCTCGCGGGCCAGATCCGCCCCGTGCAGGTCGAGGACGTTCTCGGGCGCGAGCAGGTCGACGTCGACCTCGACGCCATCGCCGCCTACATCCGCGACCGCATCGTCCTCGTCACGGGCGCAGGAGGCTCGATCGGCTCCGAGCTCTGCCGGCAGGTCGTGCGGCTCGGCGCCAAGCGGCTCCTGCTCGTCGAGCAGGCCGAGTCGTCGCTCTACGAGATGGAGCGCGAGTTCGTGGACGAGCGCCACTTCACGGCCGTGATCCCGATCCTCGCCGACTGCGGGAACGGCGCGAAGATGAAGGAGATCTTCGAGCGGTACACCCCGCAGGTCGTTTTCCACGCCGCGGCCTACAAACACGTGCCGATGCTCGAGACGAACCCGATGCAGGCGATCACGAACAACGTGCTTGCGACGCGGGTGATCGCGCAGACCTCGGTCGACTTCGGCGTCGAGAGCTTCGTCTTCATCTCCACGGACAAGGCGGCCGACCCGGCGAACCTGCTCGGCTCGTCGAAGGCGGTGTGCGAGTGGATCGTCGAGTCGTTCGCGCTCCGCGACGACGTCATGACGCGCTTCGTCGCCGTCCGGTTCGGGAACGTGCTCGGCTCGTCGGGCTCGGTGATCCCGATCTTCCGCCGCCAGATCGAGCGCGGCGGCCCCGTCACCGTCACGGACCCGGAGATGACCCGCTACTTCATGACCATCCCGGAGGCCTCGTCGCTCGTGATCCAGGCCGGTTCGATGGGCGGTCGCGGGCAGGTGTACATCCTCGACATGGGCGAGCCGGTGAAGATCGTCGACCTGGCCCGGCAGATGATCGAGCTCTCCGGCCGTACAGGCCAGGTGGCGATCGAGTTCGTGGGCAAGCGAGCGGGAGAGAAGATGCACGAGGTTCTCGTCAACAAGGACGAGAAGACCTCCGCCACCCGCCACCCGAAGATCATGCGCGCCGTCCGGAAGCCGATCGACGGGGCGTGGCTCGAGGATCAGCTCGTCGAGCTCGAGCGCCTCGTCGCGGAAAACGACTACTTCGGGGTCCCGACACAGCTCCGCAACATGGTCAAGAGCCCCCGTCGCGACGAATCCGCCGTGCTCGAAGACACGCTCCACTGACCCGGCGCGCCCTGCGCGCAACGTGCGGGTTTCGCACCTCGGCCGTTGCAGTTCCGTCACAGATTCCGGCCGGAACGGTGGCTAGGGTGACGCGGTGTCCGCCGCAGATGCGCCGATCCTGGACGGCCTGAACCCCGAGCAGCGCCGCGCCGCCGAGGCCGTTCGGGGTCCCGTCTGCATCCTCGCCGGCGCCGGGTCGGGCAAGACGACGACGATCACGAGGCGGATCGCGCACCAGGTGGCCTCCGCGGCATTCCGGCCGTCGGAGATCCTGGCGGTGACGTTCACAGACAAGGCAGCGGGCGTGATGAAGTCGCGGCTCGCGACGCTCGGAGTGTCCGGCGTCGCCGCGCGCACGTTCCACTCGGCCGCCCTCGCCCAGTTGCACTACTTCGCACCCGGCCGAGTCGGCCGCATCCTGCCGAGCAAGGCGCTCCTGCTCCGCCAGATCGCGAACGGTCTTCCGGCGCCCTACAAGTTCCGGCCGGCGGGCGACCTCGCGACCGAGATCGAGTGGGCCAAGGCCCAGCGGATCGGGGCGCAGGAGTACCCGAGCGAGCTCGGCGAGCACGAGCCGCCCATCCCGGCCGACCTGATGTCGAGCGTCTACCGCGAGTACGAGCTGCGGAAGTCCGACCGCAACGAGCTCGACTTCGAGGATCTGCTCGAGCTGGCCGTGCGGCTCTTCGAGAGCAGCTCGGAGGCGAGGGGGACCTTCCGGGAGCGGTACAGGGCCTTCACTGTCGACGAGTACCAGGACGTCAACCTGCTCCAGCAGGCGCTGCTCGAGCTCTGGCTCGGCGACCGCGAGGATCTCTGCGTGGTGGGCGACGACTACCAGTCGATCTACGGCTTCACCGGCGCCTCGCCGCGATGGCTCCTCGGCGTCGCCGACCGGTTCCCGTCCGCGACGGTCGTGCGGCTCGAGAGCAACTACCGCTCGAGCCCCGAGGTGCTCGAGCTCGCGAACCGGCTGGTTCCCCGGCTCGAGGGCGCCGACAAGGTGCTGCGTGCGACGCAGGCATCCGGGCCGGCGCCGGTTGCCCGGCCGTTCGCGACGGAGGAGGCCGAGGACGCCTGGATCGCAGTCGAGGTCGAGCGGCTTCACAACGCCGGAATCCCATACGAGGAGATCGCGGTGCTCGGACGGACGAACGCGCGGCTTGCCGACTTCGAGCCGGTGTTCCACGACGCCGGGATCCCGTTCCAGGGCTCCTCGCTGCTCGCGCGTGACGCCGCACGCAGGATGCTGAAGCTGCTCGATCGCGACGGCTCGACGAGCGTGGCGGCCCGCGTGCGTGTCCTCGCCGATGACGCAGGGCTGCTCCTCTCGCCCCCAGACAAGCTCGGCGAGCGCGAGCAGACACGGCAGTCCGATCTCTCACGGCTCGTCCGGCTCGCGTCGGAGTTCGACGACGGCGAGCGAACGTGCGCCGACTTCGCCGCCGAGCTCCGCCTGCGGTTCGACGCCGGCGGTGCGGCCGCCCGCGGGCTGCACCTGCTCACCTACCATCGGGCCAAGGGCCTCGAGTTCGACGCGGTCTTCCTGCCGAGGATGGAGGAGAAGGAGCTCCCGTCGAAGCTCGCGCGAACGCCGGAGGAGCAGGCCGAGGAGCGGCGGCTCCTGTACGTCGGCCTCACGCGCGCCCGGAAAGCGCTCGCGATCACATGGTCGAAGCGGCCGAGCCCGTTCCTCGCCGAGCTCGGAATCGGCGGTCAGGCAGCGCCGGTCGCAGCCCCCGCCCGGCGTTCGCGGGACGACTCCGCCGCGGCCGAGGTGCTGCGCGCCTGGCGCCGCGAGCGGGCGAGCGCCGACGGCGTTCCCGCGTACGTGGTATTCCCCGACCGCACGCTCGACGAGCTCCTGGCCCGCCGCCCGACCACGCCGGGCGAGCTCGCCGGGATCAACGGGCTCGGCGTGAAGCGTCTCGAGCGCTTCGGCCGTGAGCTCTTTGCCGCCGTCAAGGAGGCGCTCGCCGCTTCCTCCGAGCCACCGCCGACCGACGACCCGGTCCCCTCCGTGACCGAGCCCGGGCTCTACGACGCCCTCGCCGCCTGGCGGCGCGAGCGGTCGAAGAGCGACGAGGTCCCGGCATTCCACGTCTTCCCGAACCGCGTGCTCGAGGCGATCGCCGACGCCCGACCGGGCTCACGGGAGGAGCTCGCCGAGGTGTGGGGGGTCGGGCCGACGAAGGTCGACCGGTACGGCGACGAGGTGCTCCGCGTCGTCGCTGCCGCCTGATCAGGCGGCCGTCGCCGA